>JAGGWI010000073.1 GCA_021157505.1 Desulfuromusa sp.
TCAATGAGCTGGGTTACCCGATTACTGTGGTTGCCAAAGATGGTTGTATCGGTTGTGGTAACTGCTATTTAGTGTGTCCTGAGCCGGGTGCGATTACGGTGGTGCGGCCTTAGCTTAAATCCCCTCTATCTCCCCTTTGCTAAAGGGGAGGACGGATAAAACTTCCCTCTTTGGAAAAGGGGGAGCGAGGGGGGGGGTGCTGATTCAGAAATAACCAACAGGAGAAACTGTTTTGAAGAAATTAGTTAAGGGGAACGAGGCGGTAGTCATCGGTGCGTTAGTTGCTGGTTGCGATGCCTATTACGGTTACCCGATTACCCCGGCGAGTGAAATTGCCCAAACCGCCAGTGAACATTTCTTGCCACTTGGTAAAGTTTTTGTTCAGGCTGAATGTGAAGTGGGTGCCATCAATATGGTTTTTGGTGCATCATCTTCCGGGATGCGGGTCATGACCGCCAGCTCCGGTCCCGGTATCAGTTTGAAGATGGAAGGTATCTCCTATCTTGCTGGCGCTCAACTGCCATGCGTTATCGTCGACGTGCAGCGGGTTGGCCCCGGCCTTGGCAATATCGGTCCCGAACAAAGTGATTATTTTCAGGTCGTCAAAGGTGGTGGACATGGCGATTATCGCAATATTGTCCTTGCCCCTTCCTCAGTTGAAGAGACCTACCGGATGACCATCGAAGCATTTGACCTTGCCGATAAGTGGCGTACTCCGGTCTTCATACTGACCGATGCAACCTTAGGGCAGATGATGGAACCGATTGATGTCTGTGAAGAGCCGATAAACAGAAGTGACAAGCCGTGGGCACTCGACGCCAAAGCGGTAAGTAATGATAATTTAGTGACCTCTATTTATCTTGATTTCGACGATATGGAAGCTCATATCAATGGACTCCACGATAAATACCAGCAAATTTCAGATACAGAAACTAAAGCTGAAGTTTATGGTGCCGAGGATCCCGCGATCGTCTTGACCGGTTACGGCATTATCGGGCGGATGTTACGCAGTGTTGTCGATACCCTGAACGAACATGGCATTGCTGCAGCGTTGATTCGTCCCCAGACCCTTTGGCCGTTCCCCAGCAAAATTTATCAGCAGACAGTCAAACCGGGAGTGCCGGTACTGTCGATTGAATTGAGCCGTGGTCAGTTTATAGAAGATGTCCGTCTGGCGCTGCCACAACATCAAGTAAAATGGTATGGCCGGGTTGGCGGTAATCTCCCAGAACTAGGTGAACTGGTAAGTCAGGCAGAAAAGTGCCTTAAGGAGGCTTCCAATGGCTAAAGTATACGAAAAATCACCCGCCTTCTTCGATACCTTCGAACGCAAGCCGAGTATGCAAAAAACCACCCACTATTGCCCCGGTTGCGGGCATGGTACTTTGAGCAAAATTATTGCCGACCAGTTGGCCGATCTTGGGTTGCAGGATCGAGCTATTTTTGTCGGCCCCGTGGGTTGTGGCGTTTTTATCTACTACTACTTTGAGAGTTCTGCTGTTTCCTCTGCTCACGGTCGTGCTTCAGCAGTTGCAACCGGTGTTAGTCGGGCTAATCCTGATAGTGTCACTATCTCCTATCAGGGAGATGGTGACCTCGCAGCAATCGGGACCAGTAATGCGATCCATGCTGCTAACCGGGGCGAAAATATGATTGTCTTTTTCGTCAATAATAACATCTACGGGATGACCGGTGGTCAGTTGGCACCGACCACCTTGATAGATCAAATTTCATCAACATCACCTTACGGTCGTAGCGTCAAAAATGATGGTTACCCCTTACGTATGGCAGAGATGATGGCAGGGTTGGAAGCGCCAACACTGGTTGCCAGAGTCGGGGTTAATAACCCGAAAAACATCCGTCAAGCAATCAAAGTGATCAGGAAAGGGCTCGAAATACAGCGCGATAAAAAAGGCTACACGTTTATCGAGGTTCTTTCCCAATGCCCCACTAACTGGAAAAAAGACCCGAAGGAAGCGTGCGAGTGGATCGATGAGGTGGTTTCTAAACAATATCCATTTGGGGTGTTCAAAGATCTAACTGCCGAACGTGGAGCACAGGATCGCCCCTGCGAACGACCCGAGTTTTCCGCCGTAGCAAAACAGTTGGGTTTGATCGAGAATGAAAAAGATGGCAGTACCCAGATCGATATAGGACAAGACAAGCTCCAGTTTAAATTTGCCGGATTCGGTGGACAGGGGGTATTGTCGCTCGGAATGATGATGGCGCAACTGTCGATGCAACATAACATGGAAGTCACCTGGCTCCCCTCTTATGGCCCCGAAATGCGCGGTGGCGTTGCCAACAGTTCGGTGGTGGTGAGTAAAAGCACCATTGGTTCACCGGTGGTCGACTACCCCGATGTCCTGGTTGCCCTTAATCGACCCTCACTAGAAAAGTTTGGGGCCCTGGTCCCTGAAAATGGTTTGATTGTTTATAATAGTTCGTTGATCGATCAGGTTCCTGCCGATCTCAAAGGTAAGGTTTTCGCTCTACCAGCCACCGACCTGGCTTCGGAAGCAGGTACCGCCAAAGCGGCCAACGTCGTAGTTCTCGGTTTCGTTGCCCGAAAAATCGGCATGTTCGCCCTGGCGGACATGGAGGCGTTCCTGCGAGAAACCTTCAAGAAACCGACGCTACAGGAAATCAACCTTAAAGCGCTCCATGCCGGTTGGCAGGAGGCGGAGAATATTTGAACTGCCGCAAATGGAAATAACTCTACAAAACAAAAATCCTCGCCTTTTGGCGGGGATTTTTGTTATCTGGCAAGATGGAGTAAACTCGGAACTGTTCCGCATGGATGTAAAAATCCCCCTCAATCCCCCTATGTCAAAGGGGAAGGCTTTAAAACTCCCCTCTTTGGCAAAGAGGGGTTGGGGGAGATTCGAAGTGCCCGGAACAGTCCCGGATAATAAAAAATCTCTACAGTTGCTCCAGATCACGCACAGCACCCCGCGCCGCACTGGTCGTTGTTGCCGCATAAGCCTGCAAAGCGCGACTGACCTGACGCTGGCGAAGTGCCGGCTGCCACGCTTGACCGCCTTTTGCAACCATCGCCTCCTGGCGTTGCTTTAAAATTTCATCGGTCACCTGCATGGAAATTGTGCGGGACGGAATATCGATTGCAACCAGATCCCCTTCTTCCAGCAGTGCAATCGCCCCCCCTTCGGCAGCTTCTGGAGAAATATGACCAATCGACAACCCTGAAGTCCCGCCGGAAAAACGGCCATCAGTAATCAGTGCACAGGCTTTTCCAAGCCCCTTCGACTTCAGGTAACTGGTAGGATAAAGCATTTCCTGCATTCCAGGACCACCCTTTGGCCCTTCGTAGCGAATCACCACGACATCGCCAGCTTTCACCCTGTCTCCAAGAATTCCGTCAATCGCATCCTCCTGGCTCTCAAAAATACGGGCCGGGCCGGTAAAAGTAAGATTTGCTTCGTCTACGCCTGCCGTTTTGACAATACAGCCATCAAGGGCCATATTTCCATAAAGCACCGCCAGACCACCATCCTGACTGTAAGCATGTTCCTGAGAGCGGATACATCCACTTTTACGATCGAGATCAAGCGAGGAGAAACGTTTACTCTGGGCAAAAGCTTCAAGGCAGCGCTCTCGACCGGGAGCGGCACGGTAGAACTGATGAACCTCGGGCGCAGCGGTCCTTACAACATCCCAAAGCTCAAGCGCCTCACCCATTGTCGCACTGTGAACCGTCGGCACTTCACGCTGAAGCAAGCCGGCACGATCGAGTTCTCCAAGGATGGCGAAAATACCGCCAGCCCGATGGACATCTTCCATGTGATAATGCTGCACCGCCGGAGCAACCTTGCACAGATTCGGCGTTTGTCGAGAGAGACGATTGATGTCATCCATGGTAAAATCGACCTCGCCCTCGTAAGCAATGGCCAATAGATGGAGAATTGTATTCGTCGATCCACCCATGGCAATATCGAGTCGCATGGCATTTTCATAAGCACCAAAACAGGCGATAGAACGTGGCAAAACTCGTTCATCATCATTTTCGTACCAGCGCCTGGTCAGATCCATGATCCGTTCTGCCGCCTCCAGAAACAGTTGTTTCCGATCAGCATGGGTCGCAAGCAGGCTACCATTTCCGGGCAGACCCATCCCAAGAGCCTCGGTCAAACAGTTCATCGAGTTAGCGGTAAACATCCCGGAGCAGGAACCACAGGTAGGACAGGAACTCCGCTCATAAATAGCAATATCAGCGTCGCTGACATCGGGATCAGCCGCCGCCACCATGGCATCAACCAGATCTAAAGCAACCTCCTCCCCCTGAATTTTTGTGTGACCCGCCTCCATGGGACCGCCGGTGACAAAGATTGTCGGGATATTCAGGCGCATGGTAGCCATCAACATTCCCGGTGTAATCTTGTCACAGTTGGAGATACAGACCAGAGCATCAACACAATGGGCATTGGCCATATATTCAACCGTATCGGCAATCAGCTCGCGCGAAGGGAGACTGTAGAGCATCCCCTGATGCCCCATCGCGATTCCATCACAAATCGCCATGGTATTAAATTCTTTGGCGATACCGCCATGCTTTTCAATTTGTTTAACAACCAGCTGACCCAAGTCCTGCAAATGGACATGTCCCGGCACAAACTGGGTAAACGAATTCACCACAGCAATAATAGGCTTGCCGAAATCATTCGGTTTTACCCCAGTTGCTGCCCACAGGGCACGAGCCCCGGCCATATTTTTTCCCTGAACTGTCTGTGCTGATCTATAAGCTGGCATAATTTCCTCTTTTATTGTTGCTGTTTAGAGATTGATGTAACTGTCCACCTTCAAGGGTTACAAGCCCCCCATTCCCTTATGTTAATAACGAGCATCGGCAAATTCAACCCAGCCACCAGCCTCAACCAGAGCCATATCAAATTGACTGATCTCGAAAGAAAACTGCTTCTCCTTTTCCCCTGCGACTGCTTTAATCTGTTGCGTCTCCAGATCAATTGCAACCGACACCTTGCCGGAGGCCTGCATCTGCATCAGCTCGTCAATCGATTCTTTTGGCAATTCAATCGCTAACATTCCACAATTGAACATATTCTGACGGAAAATCCGGGCGTAACTTTCGGCAATAACGGTATGAACATCGTTCACCTCAAAGACCCAGGGAGCGAGCAGACCGGGACGCTCTTAAATAATTAACTTAGAGTTTCCCTGGAAACGCCGGGGGATTACTCATTGTATTTATCCTCAGCTTTAGGCTCAACATCTTTAACTTTTGACAATGCCGCCCTGAATTTTTTTTGGCTCCCTTTTTCTGCTCGTTCAGATAAGTATTGCTCAGTAATAAGAGCGGACATTTTTTCGGCCAAAGCTGTCGTAACGAATTGATTAATAGAAATATTGTCCTGTTTAGCTAAATTTCTTACACTTTCATGAAGAGAATCTGGAAGTCTTAAGCTAATTGTACTCATATTGTTTCTCCTATCTTACGAAGAAGTTCCTGCGGCGTGATCACTGCCACATTGAAATTGTTGGCCTTCGAAAAATCCTTGATATTAAATGTCACAATATACTGACATTCAGATTCAACTGCTAACTCGAGGACAAAATCGTCGCCCGGATCTTTGAGATTGGGGCGCCACAAATAATGAACTTTTCTGTGTTTACCGATAGTACATAGGTAGTCGATGATATCTTCGATGTCAGCATGCGTCAGCCCTAGACTACTCGCTATTCGCTTGGCAGTGGACTCGTATTCCAGTACCAGCGGTACTGACAAGGAGAACGAAAACTTTTGACTGTCAACCAGCGATACAAGTTTAAAAGATGCTCCATTTTTAGAGCGTAATGCCGAGATCAGTACACAAGTATCTATAACTATAGATGGCTTCATAATGGTATTATATCTGATACCATCCACAAGTCAACTTAACATAAACACGTTTATCAAAAACCAACAAAAAAGGCCGGAAGAATAACTCCCGGCCTTTTTTATTCAATAATATTTCAGGATCAATAACGGGCGTCAGCAAATTCAACCCAACCACCAGCCTCAACCAGTGCTTTATCAAACTGACTGATTTCAAATTTAAACTCTTTTTTTTGATCTCCGGCTGTTGCCTTGAGTTTCTGGTCGTCGAGATCAACAGCAACTGTGAGACCCAAGACGGACGTTGTTGCCTTAGTGCCGTAACCGGGTTATACCTCTCAATAGGCCAAGACAACAGGATAGTTTATTTTCCGAACAATTTATTCAACGTATTATCAAGCAGTTTCTTGATTGGTTCAGCATTTCCATCCCCCTCCGGCACTAACTTTTCCAGAAGTTTCTGGCTGGCTTTTTCTATGACTTGATCTTGTAGAGCAACTGAATTGTAGCTCACTTGCGGATGATCTAATGTTCCCCGAATCAACAGGGGAAGAGTTCCCCAGCCATCAGGATCTGCAACGGTTTTTTTAAGCACCTTGTTTAAACCCAGCTTCCCCAGGACCTTGGGAGAAAAACGGGCATCAAGATTCAGGTTGAGGTGACCGTCAATAGTAACTGTTCCAGTGGAAATTAATTTTGTTTTAGAGCTGTTAAGATTGCCGTTGATGCGGGCTAAACCATCATCCAGATCATATTGAGCAGTCAAGGATTTAAAACTCAGAGTTTTGAGTTTATTACGCCCGACGAAATCTGCCAATTGATCAAGGAGAGGAAATCCCTCGACTGATCCCTCCTTTACCTTGAACGTCCCTTTAAGCTTGAGTGCCGGCAATAGAGTATCGGCAAGTGTCCCCCGGCCAGAAAAGTTATTCTGCATCTGCAAAGAACCAGAAATACTCTGTTTGACTTCTGGAAACAACCCGGAAACCAGTGTTGCAACCTCCGGTTGGCTCAGTGACATCTCGCCCAGATAAGAGAGCCCCTTAATCCCAAAATCAACAAGAGTGGATCCCCTCAGTTCCCCCTGACCAATCTGACCGACCAGATTGGTAATCGATAAATCATTATGACTCAAACTCAAATCTGCAGAAATCTTATCTATATTCAGTTTTTTATAAATCAGCCGGTTGACGGCAAAAGTTCCATCCATGGCAACCGGAATGTCGAAAGGACCAATGTCGTCAGCCAGAGTTTTACGCTGTACAATCTGCGGCGCACCAGTGGCCTTGTTACCCCGGTTATCCCCGACAGTTGCCGATTTGGACTCAAGTCCAGGCTCAGGTTGATTTTCAGGTTCTGCGAGAACTTTATTGAGATCGAGCGTGTCGGCTGAAAGATCAAACACACCCCGAAAGATATCGTCTACCCCCTTCTCCACTTGACCCTTGAGTTCTATTTTTTGATCTCCATAGTGCAAAAATAAATTCTCTGTCTGTAAAATATTGTCCGCATAGGTGATATCACCACTGACCCCTGCTCGTAAATTCGCAATAGTTGCCCGTAACTCAGACAACTTAAATTGTGCTGAACGGACCAAGGCGATACCACTGTCCAATTTACCAGAAAAGTCTATTTGACCATCAATCAACCCGGCTAAACTATACTTCTGATACTCACGAGCCAACTGTTCCGGCAGATTCTGCATCACTTCGCGCAGATCCAACCCCTTTAAAAACAGTGTGGATACCATATAGGGTTCAGCAGCAGAGAGATCAAACTCCCCTTCGGCTGCAAGTTCCACTTTATTGAAATTGAGCAGCAAGTTCGAAACTTTTAAAAGTTCCTTTTTTGTGTCGAAATCGAAAGCATATGAAGCGCCCAATTGTGCTTTTTTAAATTGCAGATCAGGAATATTATCCAACACCAGATCAACATCTTCAAATAGCACTTTTCCTTGAGAAACAATGAGATCAGGCTGAATATCCAGCTCTAACTCGAGAGCCAATTGTGCAGAACTGAGCTTTCCGGGGAGAACAGTGCGGTAATAAGGGGCAAACGGTAGCAGATCCAAAGGGGCAAGGTGGATTGTCAAATCACCAATTTTACGCGACAGGTCATAACTTCCGGAGATATCGATATTGGAACCATTCACAACCGCAGAAAGATCAACGGGGAAAGGGCTAGCAAAAGTTATCTGTCGAGCCTTGAAATTAAGCTTCTCCAGGGTATAACGAAAAGGTGAGCGGGAGTTTTTAAATCTATCAACATAAAACAATTCGCCTCCCTTGATTTCAACCACCTTTATCAATAGATTCAATGCCGGTATTGCGGGTGATTTGCTATGAGCACCAGTGGTTGTCTTGCCGCTAGTGGTTGTCTTATCACCAGAGGCAGGCTCAGAGAGTAGATCACTGTAATTAAATTGACCATTCGACATCCGGGTAATAAATATTTTTGGATGCTGCAAAAGAA
>JAGGWI010000139.1 GCA_021157505.1 Desulfuromusa sp.
ACACAGACGCACACCATCGATAATACTGGCATGGTTAAGTTCATCAGAGATAACCGCATCTTCTTTACCCAGCAGGGTTTCAAACAGGCCACCGTTAGCATCAAAGCAGGAAGGATAGAGAATTGTGTCCCCGGTGCCTAAAAAATTACTGAGCTTGTCTTCAAGCTGTTTGTGCAGGGTCTGGGTTCCACAGATAAACCGGACCGATGCCATGCCGAAACCCCACTCCTTCAGGGCGAGCTTTGCCGCGGCATTGACCTCTGGGTGCTGAGCCAGACCGAGATAGTTGTTGGCACAGAGATTCAACATCTCACCACCACCGACACCCACATGGGCACTTTGCGGGGTGGTCATGAAACGTTCACGTTTATACAAACCGGCAGATTCGATCTCTTTCAGCTCGGCACTTAAATAGTCTTGGAATTTTCCGTACACGGTTTTCTCCTTAAAAAATAGAAGTTTAAACTGTTAAACTCACATGGCTAAGCAAAAATTTCGTCCTGCAAGGGGTCGTGGTTTTTCAAGGGCGAAGGCATACATAAGTATGTCAAGATCTTGAAAAAACACGACAACACAGCAGGGCGGAATTTTTGCGACGCCATCAAGCGTCCCAGTTCAGGATAACCTTACTTGCCTCTCCGCTATTCATGGCAGCAAAACCCTGCTCAAACTCCATATAATTCAAACGGTGGGTGATAACCGGCAAGATATCCAAACCTGACTCAATCATCACCGACATCTTGTACCAGGTTTCATACATTTCTCGCCCATAAATCCCTTTCAGGGTGAGCATATTAAAAATCACCGTATTCCAGTCGATAGCGACATCATCGCCCGGAATCCCCAACATTGCGACCTTGCCACCGTGACACATATTGGCCAACAGATCTTTGAACGCTGATGGATTCCCCGACATTTCCAGCCCGACATCAAAACCTTCCGCCATACCCAACTTTTTCTGCGCATCAGCAATGCTTTCCCGGGTGACATCCACAGTATAAGTCGCCCCCAAAATTGAGGCCAACTGCAGACGTTTTGGGTTGATATCGGTGATGACAACATGTCGAGCCCCGGCGTGGCGACACACGGCTGCAGCCATAGCTCCAATGGGACCAGCCCCGGTAATCAGAACATCTTCCCCGAGAAGATCATATTGCAGAGCGGTATGTACCGCATTGCCCAAAGGGTCAAACAGTGCCGCCACATCCAGATCGATACCCGGGCGATGTTCCCAGACGTTGGACATGGGGAGAGCCAGATATTCGGCAAATGCTCCGGGCCGATTTACACCAATACCGCTGGTATGGGCACAGAGGTGACGCCGCCCGGCCATACAGTTACGGCAGCGGCCACACACCACATGCCCTTCACCGGAGACAATCTGACCCATCTTGAAATCAATCACGTTGGAACCGATCGCGACAATCTCCCCAACAAACTCATGCCCCACAACCATCGGCACCGGAATAGTTTTTTGCGCCCAGGCATCCCAGTTATAGATATGCATATCCGTTCCACAGATTGCGGTCCGTTTTATCTTGATAAGAACATCGTTAATGCCAATTTCTGGTTCGGGCACATCTTCCAGCCAGAGCCCGGGACCAGACTCTCTTTTAACCAGTGCTTTCATAGTAAAATTCTCCATAAAATAGTTTGTGGTGGGATAAAATTTTCAATCAGGGTTCACTCTCCCCATAACTCAGCAGAGTATGTAACATTTCAACCCGCGGCATGTTAACCCCGGCAGCCTTGGCCTGTTGTAACGGAATGGCATAGATAGCTTCCAGTTCCAAAGGGTGCCCTTCGATTCGATCAATCAGCATACTCGGCTGATAATGATCCATACTTTCAGTAAAGAAGATTAACTTTTGACTGAATCCCGGTCCATCAATCGGTTCTTCCAGTCCTTGCGCATTGGCTCCGGTAATCACTTCAAACATCAAATTCCTGACCAGTTCTTTACTTTGTGAATGATTGAGAAGATTGGTAACATCCTCTTCGAGGAGTGCGCATAAACCGTTAAATGGGATGTTCCAGACAAGTTTTTCCCAACGGGCACGACGTAAATCACTGACGGCAGTACAAGGGACACCTGCTGCCTGGAACATAGCTGCCAAATCGCAACTACGCTGACTTAATCCATCATTAAATTCCCCAAGGGTAATTTTACCTTCTCCCGAATGGTAAACGGTTCCCGATTCTCCCCGGTTACTGCAAAGAAATGCCACTCCACCAAGAACCCGTCTTGCACCGAATGCTTCGGCCAATAGTTCTTCATTTCCAAGCCCGTTCTGCAGAGTCAAAATAGCCGTTTCAGGTCCAAGCAGAGGGCTGACCAGATCAATCAAGTGGTGATTGGAGATAGTTTTCAGCCCGATGATCACCAAATCAACGGTACCAATTTCTTGCGCACTCAGAGAACCCGATATTTGTGGAAGATGAAAATCACCATTGCAAGAATAGACCTGTAATCCCGTTTTCTGGATTGCGTGATAGTCCCGCCGAAGCAAAAATCTGACCTGCTGGCCACTCCGTTGGAGCATGGCTCCATAATAGAGGCCAAGTGCTCCAGAGCCGATGATTCCGATCTTCATAACTCAAATCCTCAAATTTAAAAATGGAGCAGCACTTGTCGCTATAAATACCCCCTCACACAACCTGAAAAGTTTAACACAGCCACACAAAAAGGCTCCAGAAAAATTCCGCTAAACTGGAATCACAGAAATCTATTTCCTGTTTTGAATCAACAAGTTAACTCTAAATTATAACTTTGACTAAATAAGTCATTTGTGCTATTGTTATGGATCTAGCCAAAGGAGTGAAATTGTGTTTAAAATAGGTGATATGGCAGTTTATCCAACTCAAGGAGTTGGAGTTATTGAGAACATTGAAGTTCGTGAGTATTCAGGGCACAGTCAAAATTTTTATATTTTGAGAATTGTTGACAGTGACATGAAAATTATGATCCCGGTGACCAATGTCACCAATGTTGGGATGCGGCGGCTGATTGACCAGCAGCGGATCACCAGTATTTTTGATGCCCTGGCCGAGCCTTACATCGGTGGAAAGATAGCCTCATGGAGTCGGCGGCAGCGGGAATATAATGACAAACTGAAGACCGGAGACTTACTGGAAGTCGCTCAGGTTTTACGCGACCTGTACCAGATCGGAACAGGAAAAGAGCTCTCCTACGGAGAGAAAAAAGTTCTGGAACAAGCGCGCAAGTTGCTGGTAACAGAAGTTGCTTTGGCCGAAGGTGCCAAAGAGGCGCAAGTTGTCCAGCGGTTGGAAAATATTTTTCACTAATTTTTTTTGATATTGCAGAAATAAAGACCAGGTATCTATTTATGTGCCTGGTCTTTCTGTTTGTGATACCTTCTTGTTGCTTTATATTTGAGACGAAGACAGCATTTAAAGTAAGTTAAGGTAGAATAATGCGAGCAACAGTTCTTATCCCTGCAGCGGGAGTCGGTCGCCGGATGGGGGGCTCAATCAGCAAACAGTATCTGGAACTTGCTGGCAAACCGATTCTGGCTCACACCTTGGCCTTGTTTGAAAATCATCCCCAGATTGAAAATATTTATCTGCTTGTCCCCCCTGATGATATTTCCTACTGTCAGCAGCAAATTATTGACCGCTATGGTTTCAGCAAAGTAAAGAGGATCGTTGCCGGCGGTGCTGAACGGCAAGATTCTGTCCGCAATGGCCTGGATACCTTAGCTGAAGATGGACTTGCTCAGCCCCACCGACCAATTTTAATCCATGATGGAGCCCGTCCTCTATTTGACGGTAAACGTCTATCGACACTGATTGATATTGTTTGTCAAACTGGCGCCTGTATCATCGGAGTCCCGGTCAAAGATACGATCAAGGAAGTTGAAAATAACAAAATCACCGGTTCTCCGGATCGGAGTCGGCTCTGGCAGGCACAGACTCCGCAGGGATTTCATTATCAGCTGATCAGAGAGGCTTTTGATCAAGCTGCTGACGATGGCTTTACTGCCACCGATGATGCTTCACTGGTGGAACGTCTGGGCCACCCGGTACAGATACTGGAAGGGGACTATCGTAATATCAAGCTGACAACGCCCGAAGATATTCTGATTGCTGCGGCACTGTTAGGAGGTTCAACATAATGCGTATCGGTCATGGTTATGATGTTCATCGTCTGGTTCAAGATCGTCGCTTGATTCTTGGTGGCGTGGAGATCGACTACGAACTGGGCTTACTCGGTCACTCGGATGCCGATGTTTTGCTCCATGCTATCTGCGATGCTATCCTGGGGGCCCTTGGTCTTGGAGATATTGGCCAACATTTTCCTGACACCGATGCGACCCTCGCTGGAATCGACAGTCGCGAGTTGCTGCGTGAGGTTATTTTGAAAATGACGGCCGCGAGTTATCTGCTGGGAAATCTGGATGCAACCATCATCTGCCAGAAGCCAAAACTGGCAACCTTCATTCCAACAATGATTGACAATATTGCCGCAGATTGCCGAGTTGCGGTGGGACAGATTAATATTAAAGCAACAACGACAGAGAAACTGGGGTTGACCGGACGCGGCGAGGGAATCGCTGCCCATGCCGTGGTTTTGCTGCAACCAAATAAGATGCGTCTGGCTGCTAACCGGGCAGCCATTATTTCATAAAGGATATCTGCATGAGCACACCTGAACCAGCGGTCACTTCAAATTTTATCCGCACTATTATTAGTGAAAATCTCCAAAGCGGCAAACATAGCCAGGTTATTACCCGCTTTCCACCAGAGCCAAATGGGTACCTCCATATCGGCCATGCAAAAAGCTTCAGTCTCAATTTCGGCCTGGCAGAAGACTTTGGTGGCCGCTGTCATCTCCGCTTTGACGACACCAATCCAGTCAAAGAAGAGGATGAATATGTTGAAGCCATTAAAGCTGATGTGCGCTGGCTCGGGTTTGACTGGGGCGAGCATCTCCATTTTGCCTCCGATTACTTTGACCAGTTTTATCTCTGGGCGGTGCAATTGATCAAAGCAGGAAAGGCCTATGTTGACAGTCAAACTGCCGAGCAGATGCGAGAAAATCGCGGTACGTTAACCGCACCGGGGATTAACAGCCCCTACCGGGAACGCAGTATCGAGGAGAACCTTGAGCTGTTTGACAAAATGAAAAATGGGGAATTTCCTGATGGCACACACATTTTACGTGCCAAAATAGAGATGAGCTCGCCCAATATGAACCTGCGTGATCCGGCCATGTACCGAATTCTCCATGCCCATCATCATCGTACTGGAGATAAATGGTGCATCTATCCAATGTATGATTTTGCCCACGGCCAAGGAGATTCAATTGAGGGGGTGACCTATTCAATTTGTACTTTGGAGTTTGAAGATCATCGACCCCTTTACGACTGGTTTATTAAAGAACTCGGAATTTTTGCTCCACAGCAGATTGAGTTTGCCCGGCTGAACCTCAGTTATACGGTGATGAGTAAACGGAAGTTGCTACAATTGGTGAATGATAAACATGTCTCCGGGTGGGATGACCCGCGCATGCCGACTCTGGTTGGAATGCGTCGTCGAGGTTATCCCCCAGCAGCGATCAGAACTTTCTGTGAGCGGATTGGGGTTGGTAAAGGGGCAAGCTGGATCGATCTGTCGGTTCTGGAAGAGTGTGTACGGGAGCAGCTTAATAAGAGTGCTTTCAGGCGTCAGGCGGTGCTTAATCCACTCAAAGTGACTCTCACCAATTATCCGACCGATAAAATCGCAGCACTGGAGGCCCCAAACCATCCACAACAACCCGACCTTGGAACCCGTAAGTTGCCGTTCAGTCATGAGCTGTATATTGACCGGGATGATTTTATGGAGGATCCTCCCAAAAAATTCTTCCGCCTCGGCCCTGGTCGGGAAGTTCGTCTTCGCAATGCCTATATCATCAAGTGTGAAGAGGTGATCAAGGATGAGAACGGCGAAGTCATTGAACTGAAATGTTCTGCCGATCTTGATACTTTAGGGAAAAATCCGGTTGGTCGAAAAGTGAAGGGGATTATCCACTGGGTCTCAGCAGATCAGGCTGAAAAAGTGGACGTCCGCTTGTATGATCGTCTATTTAAGGAAGAAAACCCCGATAAAGCAGAGAACTATATCGATGCTCTTAATCCGGAATCGGTAAAAACCTCTACCGCTTTGGTCGAACCAAGTCTACTGGATGCAGAAAAGGGAACCACGTTTCAATTTGAACGAGTTGGATACTTTACCGTCGACAGCAAAGATTCACAATCTGGAAAACCGGTTTTCAACCGGACCGTGACCTTGCGAGATACCTGGGCGAAGTTGAAATAATACCTTTTACCACAGAGTCACTGAGAAAGATCAAAAGCTTCATGTTTTCTCTGTGTCTCTGTGGTTATAAAATCGTATATTTGGAGCAATACTATGAGTTTACGCGTTTACAACACCATGAGTGGCAAAAAAGAAGATTTTCAGCCCCTGATCCCGGGCAAGGTCGGGATGTATGTCTGCGGTGTTACCGTTTACGATTACTGCCACA
>JAGGWI010000195.1 GCA_021157505.1 Desulfuromusa sp.
TCAATCATGGTATCACCACGGGCGCACTCTTCCTGATTGTCGGATTTCTCTATGAGCGTCGCCACACACGGCTGATTACCGAGTTCGGCGGGGTCGCCACTAAAATGCCGATCTTTGCAACCATGTTCATGATAGTCACTTTTTCTTCTATCGGTCTGCCCGGAACCAATGGTTTTGTTGGTGAGTTTCTGGCTTTGATGGGAGCGTTTCAGAGTAATTTACGCTGGTATGCAGTCTTTGCAATTCTCGGTGTTATCCTTTCGGCTGTCTATATGCTCTGGGTCTATCAGCGGGTTATGTTTGGCAAGGTCACTAACCCTGAGAATGAAAAACTCAAAGACTTGTCAGCCCGAGAGATTATTGTCATGCTGCCACTGATACTGTTCATTTTCTGGATTGGTGTTGCTCCAAATACCTTCCTTTCAAAAATGAACCCGGCTATGGAACAAATGCTGGAGCATATGGGTGCGGATAAGGTTGCTGTGGTTGAAATGCATCAACCTGCAGCTGTTGGGCATGCAGCAGGTCACACAGAGACACAAACAGAACATAAATAATAACTGTATTTAAAGTTGATATAACACTGGTTCCGAGGAGCTGTTAGATGGAAAATCTGGTTCAAGAAGCCATCCAGAATGTGAATTTACAGGCAATTATGCCATCGCTGGTACTCTGTGTCTTTGGCATGGCGATACTGATGGTCTCAGTTTTTTCCAAACGTGGAAGCACCACACACGTTGCCTGGCTGAGTATTGCAGCTCTGGTTGTTACCGGCTTAGTTACGCTGACTGGCTGGAACAACCCGCAAGCCGGATTTGCTGGAAGTGTCCTGTTTGATAACTTCGCGACCTTCTTCAGCATGATCTGTATCATCGCTGCGGCCCTGACTATCCTGATGTCAGATGACTATCTCAAGCGTGAAGGTTACCCGGTTAGTGAATATTATCCCCTGATTCTGTTCACCACGGCAGGTGCAATGTGGATGGCTTCAGGAACCGACCTGATGACGATCTTCCTTGGTCTGGAAGTTCTGTCCATTTCACTCTATGTATTGGCAGGTTTTTTCCGGCATCAAACCCGTTCAAACGAAGCTGGGTTGAAATACTTCTTTCTGGGAGCCTTCTCTACCGGTTTCCTGCTCTACGGTGTAGCACTGCTCTACGGTGTCACCGGAACGACCAAGATTGATGGAATTGCCGCCTATGTCAGTGCGAACCCAGGTGCCGCGATGAACACCATGTTTATTGCTGGTGGAGCGTTACTGCTGGTTGGCTTTTTGTTCAAGATTGCAGCGGCACCATTTCATATGTGGACGCCCGATGTCTATCAGGGGGCACCGACACCGATAACTGCATTTATGAGTGCTGGGCCCAAGGCTGCTGCTTTTGCAGCTTTGATGCGAGTCACTATTATTGGTCTGGATGGTTTGCAGTCTGAACTCACTTCCCTATTCTGGATTCTTGCAGTTCTGACCATGACTATTGGTAACTTCATTGCTTTGAGTCAAAAAGATCTTAAGCGGATGCTGGCATACTCGTCGATCTCCCATGCTGGTTATGCCATGGTTGGCCTGGTCGCCTGGAATCAGATCGGCTTGTCAGCAATTCTGTTCTACATGCTGGTTTACACCTTTATGAATATGGGTGCTTTTGCCGTTCTGATTTTGATCGGGAAGAAGGGTGAAGAGAACCTGACCCTCGATGGTGTCGCTGGTCTTGGCTATAAGAAACCAGTTCTGGGGATTGTCCTGACGATCTTCCTGTTCTCTCTGATGGGACTTCCGCCAACAGCTGGATTTACCGCTAAATTTTATATTTTTGCTGGTGCCATTGAAGCTGGATACATCTGGCTGGCGGTGTTAGGGGTTCTGAACTCGGCAGTCTCTCTTTACTATTATCTGCGGGTTATGGTGCAAATGTACTTCAAAGATCCCGAAGAGGACTTTGCCTGGGTCTCAATTAATGCACCAGTTATGGTTTCAATTGTTATCTCTGTTGTTGGTGTCCTCTATCTTGGAATCTTTCCAAATACAGTTATGAATCTGGCTAAATTAGCTGGATTTTAGTACCCTGTACACTTTAACTCTTCGTATCTTATTTGTTCTTTTACGCATCAACTGCGTTGCGACTTCCGCTGTATAGCTCTGGCTATGCAGCGAAAATCACGCCTTGTTGATACGCAAAATCCCTACGCAATTTTACGAAGGTTTAAATGTACAGAGCACTAGAAAAAATAAATAAATATCTCTTAAAGCCCCTCTGTTCCCGAGGGGCTTTTTTTTGCCTTTTTGAAAATTGAATCGGTTACACTGCTGCTATGGATTTGAGGGAATATTTACAGCAAATAGATGGTCTGGGCGAACTCCAGATTGTCAAAACCACCATCGACGCAAGGTTGGAACTGGCAGCTCTGTGTCGCCGGGAGTTTTCTAAGCAAAATGGTGGCAATGCTCTACTCTTTGATCAGGTAGCTGGTTCCTCTTTGCGGGTTGTTGCAAATCTGTTTGGATCTGAACGGAGAGCCAGCTTGTTACTCCATTCCGATTCTTTCCACCATTTCTCTGCAAAACTGCAAAAGTTGTTGCAGCAAAAAACCGGAACAGTTGCAGAGCGTTTGCAATTTTCTGGAAATAATGTTGAGTTGATTTCCGCCGGGACAGCGGAACTTCAGGATGTGCCTGATCTGAGTTTGAAAAGTTTACCTGCAATTCAAAGTTGGCCAAACGAAGGGGGAGCATATCTGACTCTAGGGATGGTGTTAACGCAACATCCGCAAACCGGACTTAGAAACCTGGGTTTATATCGGGCACAGGTCATTGATTCCAATCATCTTGCCGTCAATTTTTCATCCGCTTCCGGCGCAGCGGAACATCTGGCAGTTGCAGCTGAAATGGGAAAGTCTTTGCCCGTCAGCTTGATTTTTGGTGCTGACCCGGCATTTCTCTGGGCGGCAGCAGCTCCATTACCAGAAGGGTGTGATGAATTTATCTTCAGCAGGGCGCTGTTTGGAATCGATCTGAAATTTACCGCAGGTGTGAGTCAGCCTCTGGCGGTTCCGTCCGATGCAGAGGTTGTCATTGAGGGGCAAATAGATCCCGAAGATACAATGACCGAGGGGCCATTTGGTAATCATACCGGTCAATATGTCACCCGTTCAGATTGTCCGGTGATGCGGGTCACTGCCATCCGGCATCGACCGCAGCCAATCCTTCCAATGACTGTCGTTGGCCCGCCACCGAGTGAGAATATCTATCTTGCCCGGGCGAACGAAATCCTGCTGCGGGAAATGTTGAAGATCGATTATCCACAGATTTCTGATCTGCAGATGCCGCAGGAAACAATTTTTCATGGAGTTGCACTATTGGCAGTCAAACCACAGTCAGCTGCAGATAATAAAGATCTGCTTTACTCCCTCTGGCGGAAGAGTCCCCTGAGCCGTTCCCGATTACTGGTCCTGCTGGATGAGGATATTGACTTGCATTCAGCTTCTAGCAGCTGGTGGCGTACGATCAATTGTCTGCAGAATCAACGGATCTATCAAGGTAATGGCCGGATTGCGATTGATGCAACCGGTATCAATCCGGATTCACTGGTGGTAGAAGATCGACAGACACAAGAGCTGCTCAAGCGTCGGAGAGATGAATACGACTTATGAGGTATGCGAAACCCTTCTCCATGAGGGAGAAGGTGGCCGAAGGCTGGATGAGAGGGGACTCTGAAGTGTGTAAATTGGACTGTCCTGTAATGTTACCCCCTCACCCTGACCCTCTCCTCATGGAGAGGGGAATATTCATCGAAGTTGTGCGGAAGATTGATACTGCCCAGGATATAATTGATGTTAAATACTACAGAAAGTTCCACTGTTCGCCAAACTCTAAGTGATGTCTTCGGCTATCAATCCTTCCGTCCCTATCAGGAAGAGATTATTAACAGTTTGATTCAGGGGGAAGATGCTTTTGTCCTGATGCCGACCGGTGGTGGCAAGTCTCTCTGTTTCCAGATTCCCGCCTTACATCGACCCGGGGTCGCGATTGTTGTTTCCCCGTTGATTTCACTGATGAAAGATCAGGTCGATGCCTTGCAGGCCAACGGTGTTCGAGCCGCTTACTATAATTCCTCATTGAGGGCAGTTGAAGTGCGGCAGGTTCTGACACAGCTGCATGCCGGTCAGCTTGACCTTCTCTACGTAGCTCCTGAGCGACTATTAAAGCCCGATTTTCTGGAGCAGTTACGGTCGTCAGGGGTCTCCCTGTTTGCCATTGATGAAGCCCATTGTGTTTCTCAATGGGGGCATGATTTTCGCCCGGAATATACTGGTTTAGGGCTATTGCGAAACTCTTTTCCCACCGTACCAATGATTGCACTGACTGCAACCGCTGAAAAGCAGACCCGTCTGGATATCCTCCACCATTTAAAGTTGCAAAATTCCCGGCAAATTGTTGCCAGTTTCGATCGTCCCAATATTCGCTACACAGTGATTGATAAGGCTAAACCGTACCTGCAACTTGGTGCGTTTCTCGATAGTCACGACAATGAATCGGGAATTGTCTATTGTTTGAGTCGTAAGCGGGTTGATGAGGTTGCCCGAAAACTGAGACTGGATGGTTTAAAAGCTGCCCCCTATCATGCCGGATTGTCGGCCGCAGAGCGCAAGCAGACCCAGGAGGATTTTATCCGCGATGATGTGCAGATTGTTGTCGCTACGGTTGCTTTCGGTATGGGGATTGACAAGCCCAACGTCCGCTTCGTCGTCCACTACGATCTGCCGAAAAATCTGGAGAGTTATTATCAGGAAACGGGTCGAGCCGGGCGCGATGGTTTGCCTGCAGAAGCACTGTTACTGTTTGGTTATGGGGATATTGCAATCGGTCGAGGGCTGATCGAAAAGGGGAATAACCCGGAACAGAAACGGATCGAAATTCACAAACTGAATGCGATGGTTGCTTTTGCCGAATCGGGGACCTGTCGCCGCCGGGCATTGTTGGGTTATTTTGGCGAAACTCTCGAAGAGGATTGTGGTAATTGTGATATCTGTCTCAACCCTCCCGAGCGATATGATGCCAGCGAAGACGCCCGTAAGGCACTCTCGTGTGTCTATCGGGTTGGGCAGCGTTTTGGTATCGGTCATGTTATTGAAGTGCTCCGTGGTGCCAAAACCCAGCGGATCTTTGATTTACGCCACGATCAACTCTCTACTTACGGCATTGGTCGAGAACAGAATCAGGATCATTGGAGCCATCTGTTGCGGCAGTTGATCCATTATGGCTATCTGGAGCAGGATATCGGTAATTATTCAATTCTGAAGCTGACCGAAGCAGCCAGACCATTGTTGCGTGGTGAAACTGAATTGACCATCACCAAGCCACGGATTAAACCGGGGCGGAAAAAACGTCCGGAACGAAAAATTGTTGGTCTTGAATATGATCAGGAATTGTTTAATCAGTTACGTATTCTACGTAAACAGATCGCCGATCGTGATGGGGTTCCCCCTTATGTTGTTTTTGGTGATGCCAGTCTGGCAGAAATGGCGGCGACCCTGCCGACCGACAAGGAGGCATTTCTGCAGGTCAATGGTGTTGGGCAAGCCAAGTTGCAACGCTACGGCTCACAGTTTATCGAGGAAATTATTGGGTTTCTCTGCCGTTAGCAGCCTGTCGGACTCTCTGGGCTGAAGCGAAAATTTGGTCGTTTGAGATCAGATTTTGGCTCATTTGAGAGTAATAGCCGGAGCTATTGGTCGAAAAGGAGCTGAAATATGGGCCAAACAGACGAATTTGCAGCCAGGGCATTGATAGTCCGACAGGTTGCTAGGTAGAAAGGCATCCCTCGCGACTCTCTCTCCTGCTAAGAATACCTGTTATTTATCAAACACACCCTCCTGCCGGGGCAAATCAGCGGATTAAATTCAAGGTGACGATTGGATTGAATCAAGTGCCAAATGCCAATTGTGAAGCTGGATTATAGGTGAATTCTGTTTTGGGGATAACATGGTCGGAGCGCCAGATTTCGGTACGGTTACGACCATTTTCTTTTGCCAGATAGAGGGCGCGATCCGCTTCTTCAATTAATTGAGCCGGGTGGATATTGCTCTTCCTGCGGGTGCAGCTGATTCCAATGCTGACGGTCATTGGTAAACGACCGGCTGGTTGTTTCAATGAGGCTACGGCTACTTGTTTATGGATTCGTTCTGCCAGGATTACAGCATTGCTGGCTTTGGTATCGGGGAGGATCACCGCAAATTCATCGCCACCGTAGCGACAGCAGATATCGGCCTCCCGGACAGATTTTCTAATGGCATCAGCAA
>JAGGWI010000015.1 GCA_021157505.1 Desulfuromusa sp.
GAGTTATTTTGTTTGTTGCCAAGGCATGCCGATGCAGCCCTAGCTTGCGCTAAAGCAAAGAGGCATAACGCAGGCAGCAAGCAAAAGAGCCAGAATTAAAGGATAGGATTAACCAAACGGGACACTATGGCAGGGTAAGTGATTTAAGTGGTATAGGGCAAATGAAAATTTGACTGTGGACATTGCAAAAAAAATCGCCCCGAGTCTCGGAGGGGGGTGAGATTCGGGGCAAATTGCAAAAAAGGTATGATAATCGTTATTGGTAATTTGTCCAGTATTTTAATAAAAAACTATGTCATTTTCTCTAACTTGCGATATGCACAGTTGGCTGGCAACCAGTTAAGATTGGATATATTCTCCGGTGTGAGTTTAATACAGTCTTCTTCGGCTTGCAGTCGCTGTGGGTAGATACGGCACGATCGGTCATGGACATCGAGAAAGCGGCAGGGGATCGCGGTGGTATGGACGATCCCCTGGCCATCAATTTTTTTCTCAAAGCAGCAAGCACCACAACCAAGGCAGATTGCTTCCCACTCTTCCCCGGTCATCTATCTATGCGCACTCTGAATAGCCACAGGCATGACAAACACAGCAACCACCCTCATGCTCCACCGGACCACCGCAATCGGGGCAGGCACCGCCATTGTTGGTGAATTGGGTCGGGCTGTCTTCATCGTTAAGCATATGCAGCTCGATCGCTTTGGCTACAGCATCAGCACAGGATGTTATTTTGTTTGCACCAAAACCAGCTGGTTTATGACAGGTGATACCGATAAGTTGTTTTACCGTCTGTCTGGCCTGGCCACCGCTACGCCAGGCTAAGGAGACCAGACGACCGATCGCTTCACATTGCGACGCGGCGCAGCCACCAGCTTTTCCCATGGTGGTGAAAAGTTCAAAAAGGCCGTTTTCATCTTCATTGATGGTGATATAGAGAGGACCACAACCGGTTTCCATCTGGTAGGTTGAACCGGTCAATGCGCGTGGACGTTCCCGTTTGCGGGTCGGTTTTTTACTTTCCATTGGCACATTAGTATCGGTTTTTCTCTCGTCATCTGCTTTACCGCCCACAGAAAGAACCTGCTGGTCACGTGACCCATCACGGTAGATGGTAACACCCTTGCACCCCTCTTTGTAGGCCAGTCGGTAGACGGTAGCAACATCCTCACGGGTTGCATCGCTGCAGAAATTAACCGTTTTTGAAACTGCATTATCAGTATGCTTCTGAAACGCGGCCTGCATCAGAACATGATCTTTCGGGGTGATATCGTGTGAGGTGACAAAAATTCTGCGAATATCTGCCGGTACCGCATCAATATTCTGGATGGTTCCTTTTTCAGCAATTTCCTGCATCAACTCTTCAGTGTAAAAACCACGTTGTTTGGCAATGTTTTCAAACAACGGATGGACTTCAATCAGTTTATTGTTATCGAGAACCTGGCGGATATACGAAACTGCGAACAGGGGTTCGACTCCACTGGAACAGTTGGCGATAATTGAAATCGTTCCCGTTGGAGCAATCGTTGTGCAGGTGGAATTACGGATCGGGCTACCCCCCGGTTTGTCGAAGATGCTCCCCTTGAAGTTGGGGAAAGCACCACGTTCTTTAGCTAACAGGATCGATTCTTTATGTGATTTCTCATTGACGAAGCGCATCACTTTTTCCCCCAAGTCAATGGCGTCCTGACTATTATAGGGGATATTCAACATGATGAGCATATCCGCCCAGCCCATGACCCCAAGACCAATTTTACGATTGGATTTGGTCATTTCATCAATTTCGGGCAGTGGGTATTGATTTGCTTCGATAACATTATCGAGAAACCGGGTAGAGAGTTTCACCGTCTTCTCCAATTTGTCCCAGATGATTTCCCCATCGTCCACCATATTGGCAAGATTGAGTGAGCCAAGGTTGCATGATTCATAGGGGAGTAATGGTTGTTCGCCACAGGGGTTGGTACTTTCGTACTCACCAATGTGGGGGGTTGGATTGTCGCGGTTAAGACGATCCAGGAAGACGATTCCCGGCTCACCGTTAGCCCATGCCATGTCGATAATCTTGGTAAAAACTTTGGCAGCATTGAGCTGTTTTACAACCTGACCATCCCGGGGGTTGACAATGTCGTAATCATGCCCCTTTTCAACGGCATCCATGAAGGCTTCAGTGACACCGACGGAGATATTGAAGTTAGTCAAAATTGTCAAATCCCGTTTGGCCATAATGAAATCCATAATATCGGGATGGTCGACGCGCAGAATTCCCATATTGGCACCACGGCGGGTGCCGCCCTGTTTGATGGTTTCAGTTGCCGCATCAAAAACCCGCATGAAGGAGATCGGACCTGAAGAAACGCCACTGGTAGAACAAACTTCATCGTTGGCGGGACGGATGCTGGAGAAAGAGAACCCGGTGCCGCCACCACTCTTGTGGATCAATGCGGTATTCTTGATTGCCTCAAAAATACTCTCCATCGAGTCACCAACAGGAAGGACAAAACAGGCTGAAAGCTGACCCAGTTCACGTCCCGCATTCATCAGAGTTGGTGAGTTGGGTAAAAAATCGAGACCGGTCATCATCTGATAATATTGTTGCTCGAAATTGCCCCTTTTTTTGTCAGCAGTTGGTTCACTAGAATCGATAGTCTGGGCAACCCGGCGAAACATTTCTTCGGGTGTTTCGAGGGTATTTCCATCACTATCACGCTTCAAATAGCGCTTTGCCAGTACGGTCATTGCATTTTTTGATAATTTTAATGATTTAACTGCTTTTGCCTTGGACATTTGTGGACCCTCTCGTCACCTATTCCTAACGACTTGATTTCATACAAAAAGATGAAAAATCAGTTCTAGAAATAGAAATTAATTTATTTTATTTACGCTATATTGTGTGGGTGGTGAATATAGACCACTACATCTAGTGCCTGTCAAGTTGAAAAATATAATATAGTTATTTAATAAAAAGTGCTGGGGGAAAAGTTCTACCGGGGTAAATCAGGGATTTTTCAGCTCCTTCAGGGCTTATTTTAATTTGTAGGAGTTCTGCTTGTCGTAAATCAAAATATTGAGTATTCTGCCACATCCTCAGATGAAGTTGGACGTTATCATGGCCATAAAAAAACCGATATATCTCGACAATGCTGCTACCAGCCATCCTAAACCGGAGTCTGTCTACTTGGCAGTAACGGCTGCTTTGCGCGGTGGAGGAAGTTCTGGACGGGGGAGTTATCCTCTGGCTATGAGTGCAAATCGTTTAATTTTTGAAACCCGTGAAGCGCTCGCTCAATTATTTAATGTGAGCAACTCTGAACGCTTTATTTTTACCCCCAATGCGACCTTTGCAATCAATCAGGCGTTATTTGGTCTGTTGCGCCCCGGTGACCGGGTTGTGACGACAATGATTGAGCACAATGCAGTTAACCGTCCTTTGAGTGAGTTACAGACCCGCGGTGTCGAAGTTGTTAAAGTCAAGGTCGATGCAGAGACCGGGATTGTCAAAACTTCAGCGCTGCAAGAGGCTTGCTTGTGTAAACCGACCCGGTTGTTGGTGGTGAATCACTGTTCCAATGTGATCGGCACCATTCAGCCGATTGCTGGTTTGGGTGACTGGTGCAGGGAGCATAATATACTGTTTATGCTTGACGGTGCGCAAAGTGCGGGTCTGCTCCCAATCGATTTGCAGGCTTTAGCTGTAGATCTTTTTGCAGCGCCAGGACATAAGGGGTTACTGGGTCCGCAGGGAACCGGGTTTCTGTATATAAAGGATGGGTTAGAACTGATACCCCTCATTTACGGGGGCACTGGAACAAATTCAGGTTCAGATCTGCAACCTGCAAATATGCCGGAACGGTTAGAGTCTGGAACTCTTAATCTGCCGGGATTGGCGGGGTTGCACGCAGCCCTGCATTTTTTGCTGCAGACTGGTATTGAACAGATCCATAGTAGGGAAACGCAGTTAATAGAAAAGATTCTGACCGGAATGCAGAAGCTGGAAAGAGTCAAGATTTATGGTTCTGATAATGTTATGCTGCGACTCGGATCGATTTCTTTTAATTTGGAGAACTATGATCCCGCTGAGGTTGCTTTTCTTCTTGATCAGGAGGAGCAGATTTCGGTGCGGGTTGGTTTACACTGTGCTCCTGATGCGCACCGGACTATTGAAACCTATCCAACCGGAACCGTACGTGTCAGCCCTGGATATTTTACCTCTGAAGTAGAGATTGACCATTTTCTACAAGCTATTCAAAAAATGAGTGATAAGAAACGGAAGAGTTGACCAGTCTATTTGTTTTAAAATAGAGATAGGGGACATCAGTTGACGAAAAACTACATACTTGACACAAATGTGTTGTTACATGATCCGCAGGCAATATTTAAATTTTCCGATAATACGGTGATATTGCCGCTGACGGTGATTGAAGAGATTGATAACTTTAAGAAGGATCAGAACGAAACCGGCCGGAACGCCCGCCAGATTTCACGGATGATTGATGGGTTTCGTTTGCAAGCCAAGTTAACTGAAGGGGTTCCACTGGAAAATGGTGGCATTCTCAAGGTGGCAATCTATAAGCAGGAATTCCTGCAGAAATTACCGCCGGAATTGCGTAATGATCGTGGTGACAACCGAATTCTGGCAGTGGCTCAGGACCTGCAGGACAGTTTGCCGCCAGGGACCGTTTTTTTTGTCACCAAAGATATCAACCTGCGGATCAAGGCCGATACAATTGGTCTCTGTGCTGAAGATTTTGAGAGTGATAAGGTGCCGATTGAAGAACTCTATACCGGCACCGGTGAATTGCTTTTGCCCAAGGATCAGGTTGATCAGTTTTATGCTCAGGGTTCACTGGCAATAGAAGGTGATTATTTTGCCAATCAGGGCCTCACCTTGATTGATGAAACCAATCCTTCCCATACGGCACTCGGGCGTTATGATGCGACCATGAAGGAGGTTGTCAGTTTAATTAAAATTCCAAAAGAGGGGGTCTGGGGGATTTACCCACGCAATCGTGAACAGCAGTTTGCTTTTGATTTATTGTTGAATGATGCGGTTCAACTGGTTTCATTGGTCGGTAAGGCTGGAACCGGAAAAACACTTTTAGCTATTGCTGCAGGTTTGGTAAAAACCGCCGATGAAAATGCTTATAATCGGTTACTTGTTTCCCGCCCGGTTTATCCCATGGGGCGTGATCTTGGTTTTCTGCCGGGAGATATTGAGGATAAATTAGCTCCCTGGATGCAACCGATTTTTGATAATGTTGAACTGTTATTATCTTCTTTTGATGAAGGTGGAAGCCGGAAACGTGGCTATCGGGAACTGATCGATCTCGGATTGATGGAGATTGAACCGCTGACCTATATTCGTGGCCGCTCAATACCAAAACAGTATCTGATTGTTGACGAAGCCCAAAATCTGACCCCACATGAAATTAAAACGATCATCACCCGGGCCGGAGAGGGGACCAAAATTGTTCTGACCGGCGACCCATATCAGATTGATAATCCCTATGTTGATTCTGCCAGTAATGGTTTATCCTTTTCAGTTGAGCGCTTGAAAGGTCAGGAGATAACCGCCCATATCACGCTGACAAAAGGGGAACGCTCTTTACTGGCGGAGCTGGCTGCTAATCTTCTTTAGTACACAGGTATAAGGATAAAGGAGAAAGGTACAAGGGATAAAGCCTTGAACCTGAAACCTGAAACCTTGAACTTGAAACCTTGAACTTGAAACCTTGAACCTATGATTCTACTTGCCCTTGAAAGTTCCTGTGATGAAACTGCAGCGGCCGTAGTTCGTGATGGTCGTCAGGTATTGTCCAATCTGATTTCGTCTCAGGTGGATTTACACGCGGTCTATGGTGGTGTCGTGCCGGAACTGGCATCCCGACGTCATCTTGAAGTGATTAATCCATTGGTTGAAGAGGCCCTCAGTACAGCCGGGGTTAACCAGAGAGATCTGGAAGGAATTGTAGTGACGCGTGGACCGGGTTTGGTTGGCGCTTTGCTGGTTGGTGTGTCGTTTGCCAAGGCGTATGCCTACGCACTGAATATTCCCATGATCGGCGTCCATCACATAGAGGGACATATTCAGGCGATTCAACTTGAAAAAATAGTTGAGTATCCGTTTCTCGGGGTGGCCGTTTCAGGCGGTCATACCCACCTCTATCGAGTTGACGGGATTGGTCGTTATCAGTTGCTGGGACGGACCGTTGATGATGCGGCCGGAGAGGCTTTTGACAAGGTTGCTAAAATGTTGGGTCTTGGTTATCCGGGTGGGCCGATTATCGATAACCTGGCCGCTGCTGGTGATGATGGCGGGATTATTTTCCCCCGACCAATGTTGAAAAAAAATAACTTTGACTTCAGCTTTTCAGGGATGAAAACCGCGGTTCTGAATTATCTGCACCGTCTCGAAAAGCCTGCCGATGACCTCAGGATCAGCCAGATTGCTTGTGCTTTCCAAACTGCGGTTGTTGATGTTATTACGCAGAAAACTTTGCGTGCTGCAGAAGCAGAAAATTTAGATCGTATTGTTGTTTCCGGTGGTGTCGCCTGTAATTCTGGCTTGCGAAAAAGGTTCGCTGAATTGACGGTTTCAAGCGGCATGGATGTGTTTTTTCCCGCCCCGATCCTTTGTGCAGATAACGGTGCCATGTTAGCTGTTGCCGGTGATTATTATTTATCCCGTGGTTTTTCATCCGGTCTCGATTTGAACGCTGTCTCCAACTGGCCGTTGGAACAGGTTCGCTGTGATTATAAGTAGGGTATTTATGTGGCGTCGCTGGGGTTTTTTCAGGCAGTTTAAATTGAATCTAATTCAACTGGCGCGGCTGCGATCAGAACCTGATGCTGTTGGTCGTGGTATGGCGCTCGGTCTGTTTATTGGATTTACCCCCACTTTTGGGATACAGACCTTGCTGGCCATTTTCTTTGCATTTTTGTTTCGTCAGAATAAAATCGCCACATTTGTTGGGGTCTGGGTCACCAACCCTCTGACCGCGCCGGTAATTTACAGTTTAGAGTACAAGATAGGTCGACTGTTGCTGGGTTTGCCACCACTTGGTGTAGACCAATTTCAGGGTGATTTGAACTGGTCGCTGGGAGCCCAAGTTGGTATGCCACTGCTGCTTGGCAGTTTGGTTCTAGGAATCCCATTTGCGATTATAGGCTATTCGGTGACGGTCCGTCTGGCTCCCAGTTTGCGGCAATGGCGTATCCCGCGTTGGCCGCGCAGACGTCATTTTCCAGATAATAAATTATGAGCCACCGAGCTAAAAAACGTTTTGGGCAACACTTTCTGCATGATAGAACCGTTATCGATAAAATCATAGCAGCTGCCCAGCTTGATCCGCAGCAACAAGTGGTTGAAATTGGCCCGGGTCTGGGGGTGCTGACGGATGAGCTGTTAACGCGATCTGCCCATGTCCAGGTGATGGAAATTGATCGCGATCTCATTGCGCGGTTAGAGGCACGTAACGATTTACGTTTAACCGTCCATGCTGGAGATGTTCTTAAACTCCCCTGGCGTGATTTTCTTCTCCAACCACCCTACACGTTAGTTGCAAACCTTCCTTATAATATATCCAGCCAGGTTGTTTTTCGCCTGATTGAGCATCGTGACCTGTTTCAACGGATGGTACTGATGTTTCAACGTGAAGTGGGAGAACGGCTGGTTGCCACTCCCGGTGGTAAGGATTATGGGATTCTTTCGGTTCTCTGTCAGCTCTGGTTTGAGATTAAAACAGTCACCAGGGTTAAGCCGGGTGCATTTTCACCGCCACCTAAGGTTGATTCGATCGTCCTCCAGTTTCAGACACTGCAACAACCCCGGGTTGACCCGGTTGATGAAGTTCTATTTAAAAAAGTTGTCAAAGGGGCTTTTACCCAACGGCGAAAAACTTTACGCAATAGTCTTCTGGCCAGTGGTTTTACCGCTGAGGACATTGATATTTCACTGCAACAGGCGGGTATTTCACCGAGTTGTCGTGGCGAAACTCTTTCGCTGCAAAACTTTTCTGATCTCACCAAATCTTTTTTTAAAAAATAAATCAAAAACTGACCGAACTTGCTTGAAAACTCTCAATTCGTGGTTTATTCTTTTGCTGTGCTGCTGGAGATAATTCCATCTCTAGTTAAGCATGAAAATATTCCCCTTTTTTGATGAATCAGGGAGATCAACATGAAAGTGACCGTGGCCCGTGGTGGTCGAACGTCAGCAGAACGAGATCAGCTTTTTCAACGTGAAACAATCGAACAGGAGTTGATCCGTCAAGGTCAGACCGCGGGTTTGCCAGCTTGTCTGAATCTGGCAAGTATTTTACGCCAGGAAATCCCGGTAAACTTCCTGTCCCGAATTACCCTGCCTGAGCTTGCAGGAAATCTACTGCAGGTCAGTGAGTTCCTTTCCCGGCGCAGTAACGATGAAATCAAGGTTAAATTACAGGCACAGGAAACACCCGGCCATTACTATCTGTTTACCAATGCTCCCGATGCAAATCATATTTTTTTCTCACTGCAGGAATATCTGCATCGTCGCTCACTCCATTTTCGAGTTATTTGTCACCCGATTTTATCTATTTTGCGTGAAAATGATTTATTGCAGCAGGTTGAAGAGGGGGTCAGCGATCTACCCCAGGAATCATTTGTCTGGATGGAGCTGGAACGTTTCCCTGCCAGTAGTGTCGGTGTTTTAGAGCAGGCAATTACCACAATTATCTCTTCAGCGGTGACGATCTACACGGATCGTCCGGCGATGTTGAAGAAGATAGCTGGGCTTGGTGAGATCAAAGATTTGAGTCAATATCAGGATCTGTACGACTGGTTACAACAGGAAAATTATATACCGGTTGCAACCCGCAGTTATTTATACTCCCAAGGGGCGGATATAACGGAATTCTTAGAGGAGACATCTGCGTCTCTGGGTTTAAAGCAGTTCTACGATCGTCCGTTTTATAAGGATGCACAGCCCGTCTCTTTAACTCCCGAAAAGGTTTTTCCACTTCTGGGGCATGGGAAAAGTGTGGACCTTGAAAAAACCGATCTGCGTTGTCCGCTGCACCGTTTTGAGCGTTTGACTTATATTGGTTTGCGAGAGGAATTGGCGGATGGTCGTTATCGTGAACATTGCTTTTGGGGTTTTTATACCCAAAAAAGTATCGACGAAAATACGTTTTCAATCCCCCCCTTGCGAAAACGGATTGAACGGGCACAAAAACAGCTGAAAATTCCCCGTGACTGCCATAACTACCTTAAAACAATACAAATTATCAATAGCTTTCCTAAGGTTGAATTGTTTCTGATGGGCGATATTGAATTGCGGCGGATGCTGCGTTCTTTTACCCAGATGCACCGGCAGGCAGGTATTAAAGTTGTTGTTGCTCCAAGTGCTGCAGAATCGGCGCTTACTCTGATGCTGATTATGCCGAATGAGTATTACCTGCCGGAACATATTGAGCGGATGGAGATTTATCTAAGACGTTATTTCAAGGCAGTTTCTGTTGAGTCACATCTGATCCACATGGCTTCTGATTATCTGAGTTTACATGTCAATATTCAACTACAAGAAAAAGAGATTAAGATCGACCTGGTTCAATTGGAGCAGGGCTTAACCCGGGTTACGATGCCCTGGAAATTGAAATTTCGGGCCTTACTTGAGAAAAATTTTTCCGCTGACTCTTTTGCAACCTGGGAGCGCTACAGTAAAGCATTTAATAAAGATTATCGATCCAGAACACATCCACGTTTTGCCGTGCGTGATGTCCAAAATATTGAAAAACTGTTGGCTGACAAGAAGGATTCTTTTGATCTCTGGGGCCCATTTCACGAAGATGATGATTACTACAGACTGCAATACTACAGCTATAGTCGCAGTTATCTGAACGATCTAATGCCGTTTTTGCAGAATCTGGATCTTTGTGTGCTGCACGAAGTTGATTCAGATCTTAAGGTTGGTTCTGAGCAGATTTTTATCAAAAGTTTTGCTATTAAGCCCGGTAGCGATAACAGTCTGCCATTCAAGCAGATCAAGCAGCTGTTGCTGGATACTCTTCTGGCGATGAAGAACGGTGATGTGGAAAATGATTACCTGCATCGTTTGCAGCCACTGACGGGACTTTCCTGGCGTGAAATCGATGTGTTTCGTGGCTATCGCAGTTATTATTTCCAGTTGGGCTGCCCCTTTACCAAGAAACGTGTTGCTGATGCATTGATCAATAATGCCAAGGTTGCCCATCTCCTTTATCGTTATTTTGAGGGGCGCTTTAAACCATCGGCTGAATTAGCAGATCCAATGACACGTGAGCTTGAAGTTCTGTCTCCCATCCGCCAGGAACTGGTCACGGCTCTTGAGGTTGTCAGCGATCCCAACGAAGATAAAATTCTGCGATCTTTGTTTAATCTGATTGACTCGACCATCAGAACCAATTTCTTTCTCCGTTATCAGCAGGACGATTATTTCTTCTCTTTTAAAATCAACGCCCTTGGTGTTATCGATATGCCGACGCCGCGACCACTTTATGAAATCTACGTCCATTCTGCAACAATGGAAGGCCTCCATTTACGCGGCGGCAAGGTCGCCCGTGGCGGTATTCGCTGGTCGGATCGCCCGGATGATTTTAGAACTGAAATACTCGGGTTGGTCAAGGCGCAGATGACCAAGAATGCGGTGATTGTGCCCGAGGGTTCAAAAGGTGGTTTTGTTACCAAGCAGAGCAGTCCTGATCGGGACAAGATGGGTGAAATTGTTATCAAGGCCTATCAGACTTTGATGCGTGGTTTGCTTGATCTGACCGATAACCGGGTTGGTGATGAAATTGTGCAGCCTGAAGGAATCATCACTTATGATGACTTTGATCCCTACCTGGTTGTCGCTGCCGATAAAGGGACGGCCCATTTGCCTGATACTGCGAATGCCGTCAGTGAATCTTATGGTTTCTGGTTGGGCGATGCTTTTGCCAGTGGCGGTTCGCATGGTTATGATCATAAACAGCTCGGGATTACCGCCCGTGGAGCCTGGGAGAGTGTTAAGCGGTCATTCCGGGAAATGGGGCACGATATTCAAACCGAACCTTTCACTGTTGTTGGTATTGGTGACATGAGTGGTGATGTGTTTGGAAATGGTATGTTGCTGTCAAAGCAAACCAAACTGTTGGCAGCATTTGATCACCGCCATATCTTCCTAGATCCCGATCCCGATCCGGAAAGTTCCCATAAAGAGAGAGCGCGGATGTTTGAACTGCCCCGTTCCAGTTGGGAAGATTACAACAAAGAGTTGATTTCTGAGGGTGGTGGGGTGTTTTCCCGGCAGTTGAAAGAAATCCCCTTGTCCCCTCAGGTCGCTGCATGGCTTGGGGTTCGTCAGGGGAGTATTGATGTCCCCGGTTTGATCAAATTGCTGCTGACTGCTCAAGTCGATCTGCTTTGGAACGGCGGAATTGGTACTTATGTCAAGTCTTCAACGCAGAGTAATGATGATGCCGGTGACCGTGCCAACGATGCAGTGCGCATTGACGGCGTGGAGCTGCGTGCCAAAGTTGTTGGTGAGGGTGGAAACCTTGGACTGACCCAGCTTGGGCGGACTGAATTTGCTCTGAATGGTGGTCATATTAATAGCGATGCCATTGATAACTCCGCTGGCGTTGACTGTTCTGATCACGAAGTTAACTTGAAGATTTTATTACGTTTGTTGCGCCAGGAAGGGCACGTTAAGGATCTCAAAGAGGGTTATGCTTTTCTGGATGAGATGGAGGAGACTGTCTGCCTCGATGTCCTTGCTAACAACTATACTCAGACCCTCTCCCTTTCTCTGGATGAAATGCGTTGCAGCGAAGATGTAGAGCCTCATCTTGAATTAATGGACCGGTTAGGACGATCCGGTCTGCTTGATCGGCGGGGGGAATTTTTACCCAGTCGCAAAGAGGTTTCTACGCGACAGCCGAACCGTTTACTGCGACCGGAACTCTCTGTTCTGCTGGCTTATAGTAAAATGTTCCTGTTTAAAGCTCTGCTTGATTCTGAGTTGCCAGCGAATAGTGTTGTTTCGCAGTTACTGTTCGATTATTTCCCGCAGCAGGCCATTGATCGCTATCGTGATTCATTAACACGGCATCCATTGGCTAAAGAAATTTCTGCAACCATATTGACCAATCGAGTGATTGATCAGGCGGGGAGCGCTTTCCTGCAGACCGTCAGTCGGATGACCGGTTCGCCTCAGGCTGAAGTTGCAAGTGCTTATCTGATTTTTGATAATATTATAGCTGGTCATGAACTCCGCCAGGCACTCTTTGCCCTGGATAATAAAATTTCTGCAGAACGACAATATAAACTGTTACTGAAGCTCGAAAATTTACTGAGTTTCTTCTGCTCTTCTGCTTTGGGCAATAATATGGCTATTCCGTCTTCTGAACAGGAATTAGAGCGGATCAGCCAAGAATTAAAACAGTATGCAGAATTTTTACCACAAATTCTTCCGGCCGATTCCTGGCGAGAGTGTGAACAATTACAGTTGCAGTTACAGGATGAGGGCTTACCCCCGGAGATTGCATCCCGGTATGCTGTCCTCGATTATATGGACGATTTCTTGCCTTTGATC
>JAGGWI010000200.1 GCA_021157505.1 Desulfuromusa sp.
CTTGACCTGCTACAACTTTGCCAGCAGATAGAAGCGGATGCTGGACGATCTAGAAATCTCCATTGGGGGGCACGAACCCTCGATATTGATTTACTCCTCGTTGATGATCTGATCATGGATGTCCCCCATTTAACCCTCCCCCATCCACGGTTACACCAACGTCATTTTGTGCTGCTGCCGCTGAATGACCTTGCACCAGAGCAGCTTCATCCACTGCTTAATACAACTATCAACCAGTTGCTCAGGGCTCTGCCACCCGCAGTTGGCATTACTCGATTGAACGAAATATGGTAAGACTATGATTAAATTGATACTCCTCATTCTCTCTGGCTTTGTTCTCTACTCGATGGTTTCCGGCTTGCTGAACCCAAAAAAAACTCGCCGGCCAAAAAATCGCAGCAACAAAGGAGAACCGATGGTAGAAGATCCGCAGTGTGGGACATATCTTCCGGTCAGTGATGCAATTAAAGCTACCATTCAGGGGCAGCAACACTATTTTTGCTCAAAAAAATGCCTGAAAGAATATAAAAAATCTCAGGACAAATGATCGAACAACAGAATAAAGGAGTTTTTAAATGAAGTTTTTTATCGACACTGCAGAAGTGACTGAGATCCGCGCCGCCCACGATCTGGGGCTGGTTGATGGAGTCACCACCAATCCTTCGCTGATCGCCAAAAGCGGTCGTAACTTCCAGGAAGTGATCAAAGAGATTACCGCTATCGTTGATGGTCCCATTTCTGCCGAGGTGATCGCTCTGGATGCGGAAGGGATGCTGAAAGAGGGGCGCGAACTGGTCAAAATTCACAACAATATCGTTATCAAAGTTCCAATGACGACCGAAGGGCTGAAAGCAACCAAGCAATTCAGTGCCGAAGGGATCAAAACCAATGTCACCCTGATTTTTTCTTCCCTGCAGGCTCTTTTAGCTGCTAAAGCTGGTGCAACCTACGTTTCACCCTTTGTCGGTCGCCTTGATGATATCGGTCATGAAGGGATGGAGGGGGTGGAGCAGATTCGCACAATTTACGATAACTACGGTTATACGACCGAAATCATTGTTGCCTCGGTGCGGTCACCACTGCATGTTCTCAATGCCGGCCTGATCGGTGCAGATATCTGTACAATCCCCTATGGTGTCATGATCCAACTGGCAAAGCACCCCTTGACTGACATCGGTATAGAAAAATTCATGTCTGACTGGGAAAAAACAAAATAGAACCACAGTTCAATAAGATTATCGTCCAACAGGCTGGGGCCCTACGTTCCAGCCTGTTTTTTTATTGACTGAATTCAGATTATCTTCATCAATAGTAATTCTACAACAATGTTATGTGAAATACTCAACGGATAATCGGTCTGACCACTTGACAACCTGCCAAAGACTCGGTATACGGTCAAAAGTTATATATTTTTTCTTCTGGGATTCGTAAAATACGAGCCCCTTACTATTCCTAACCTATGTGAGGATACAATGAATATTCACGAGTATCAGGCTAAGGCGATTCTACGCAATTTCGGAGTTCCAGTTCCGGAAGGTCACGTAGTCTACAACGGTAATTCAGCCCGCGACTGGGCAAAACGACTGGGTGATGGTCCATGGGCAGTTAAAGCCCAGATCCATGCTGGAGGACGCGGTAAAGGTGGCGGTGTCAAAATCGCTAAAACAGCGGATGAAGTCAAACAGTATGCCAGAGACATGTTCGGCATGACCCTGGTGACCCACCAGACCGGCCCGGAGGGAAAAATCGTCAAGCGGGTTTTGATTGAAGAAGGAAGCAATATTGCTGACGAATTCTACGTCTCCTTCCTGGTTGACCGGGCGACCGATAAAGTGACCCTGATGGCTTCCGCTGAAGGTGGTGTCAATATTGAGGAAGTGGCCGAAAAAACGCCGGAAAAGCTCTTCTTCGAAGCGGTTGATCCCTGTGTCGGTCTCACCGCCTTCCAGGCCCGCAAGGTTGCTTTCAAAATGGGCTTCGCCATGCCTCAGGTCAAGCAGATGGTGCCGATTTTGATGAACCTCTATACAGCATTCGTTGAAACCGATTGCTCGTTGCTTGAAATTAATCCATTGATCCAGACCGCAGATGGCAATCTGCTTTGCCTGGATGCCAAACTCAACATTGATGACAATGCCCTGTTCCGTCATCTCCGGATTCGCGACCTGCGTGATTACGAAGAAGAAGATGCCATGGAGATTGAAGCGGGCCAGTATGACCTCTCCTATATTGCCCTCGATGGCAACATCGGCTGTATGGTCAACGGTGCCGGGTTGGCGATGTCAACTATGGACATCATCCAGCTTTATGGTTCCTCCCCGGCCAACTTCCTCGATGTTGGTGGTAGTGCCACCATCGAACGGGTCACCGAAGCCTTTAAGATCATCCTCTCCGATGAAAAAGTAAAAGGGATCCTGGTCAATATCTTCGGTGGGATCATGAAATGTGATGTGATCGCTGCCGGAATTATTGGCGCAGCCAAGCAAATTGGCATTGAGGTTCCACTTGTCGTTCGCCTTGAAGGAACCAATGTCGATTTGGGTAAGAAAATGCTGGCTGACTCAGGGCTGAATATTGTCAGTGCTGATGGAATGGCTGATGCTGCTGAAAAGATCGTCAAAGCCGTCAACGGTTGATGGCGTCGCAAAAATTCCGCCCTGCAGCGTTGCGATATTTTTTCGAGATCTTGACATACTTATGTATGCCTTCGCCCTCGAAAAAACACAGCGCCTTACAGGACAAAATTTTTGCTTAACCATCAAGTAAAATATTCGAAAGAATCAAGGAGTAAACAATGAGCATTCTGATTAATAAAAATACCAAGGTCATTACCCAGGGAATTACTGGTGCAACCGGTCTTTTCCATGCCAATGGTGCCCGCGATTACGGTACCCAGATGGTTGGCGGAGTCACTCCCGGTAAAGGGGGCGCCAGTATTGATGGCTTTCCAATTTTCAATACCGTTGAAGATGCCGTCAATGAAACTGGTGCTAACGCCTCGGTCATCTATGTTCCACCCATCGCCAGTGCTGATGCCATTATGGAAGCCGTTGATGCTGGAATCGAACTGGTCATCTGTATCACCGAAGGGGTTCCGGTTCTCGACATGGTCAAAGTGAAGAAATACATGGAGGGGAAAAACTCCCGCCTGATTGGACCTAACTGCCCCGGCGTTATCACCCCCGGAGAATGTAAAATCGGTATTATGCCCGGCTACATTCATAAGCCCGGCCCCGTCGGTGTCCTTTCCCGTTCAGGAACCCTCACTTACGAAGCGGTCTGGCAACTGACCAGCCGCGATATCGGTCAAACCACCTGCGTTGGTATCGGTGGTGACCCGGTTAACGGCACCAGTCACCTCGATGTCCTGAAGATGTTTGAAGCTGATCCTGATACCAAGGCCGTCATCATGATTGGTGAAATCGGTGGTGATGCTGAAGAACAAGCAGCTGCCTATGTCCGTGATCACATGACCAAGCCAGTTGCCGCCTTCATCGCCGGAGCAACTGCTCCTGCAGGTAAGCGGATGGGTCATGCCGGTGCCATCATCTCCGGTGGTAAAGGGGATGCAGCCAGCAAGAAAGCATTCTTGCGGGAGTGTGGTGTCAGCGTTGCCGACTCTCCAGCCGAAATGGCTGAGGCATTGCTGAAAATCTGGCAGCCATAAAAATAGAAGAGGATAAAGATTGACCCGAAGGGGCGGATATTTTCCGCCCCTTTGTTATTGGGAAGTCCGTTTCCCCTGAAGTGTTTCACTTGCCCTGCTTTTCGATTGTGCTACAGTGGTTTTGAGATTGGCTGAATCTAGGAGATTGTCGGACTCTACAAGAATTGACTACGAAACCGCCTGATCGGTGCATATCCCCGTATTTTTTCGACCTGTAAGGGCAATTCATGAATTGCCCCTACTCATTCGCACTCAAATCTGCGAAAATCTCCCTTCGAACAGCCGATTTCTCGTTACAATTTGCAAAGCCAGACAACCTCCTAAACATGATAAAGGGATTGCACTATGAAGCATCAAGGTACGATGAGAAAAGTAGGACAATCATCCAAAAGAATGTTTGGTCCCCGAAAACTTTTGGTTTGTGGCTATCCAGAGACGCAACAGCAGGCGTTACTTTCACTCTTGAAGAAATGTAGGTTGAGTTCTGTTCCGGTTATATTTGCCACAAATAGCGATATACAAAGACCTCTGAAGGAAATTCTGGAATCAGACGACAGGCACGGCCAGGGTGAAGCCTCTGATATGAAAAGAGCCGTTATTATGTCTGGATTTACTCAGAAGGAACTTCATACCCTCATGGCAGCCTACCGGAAGTTCAAGCTGCCGATTCAACATTGGGCAACACTGACCCCGATTTCCGAGAGTTGGGCTGTCACCGATTTGCTGGATGAACTCGAAGCAGAGGCCGAGGCGATCAAAAAGCAAAGAAAGTAATGTGTTCGGTTCCATTTTTTACTGGGAAGCCTGTTTTCTCTGGAGCTTCCTCGACCCGACATTTTAAATTCCAGATATAATCTTAAAGGTCGTTCCACCATATATTGTAGCTATTTTTCAGGTAAGAGGTGGAGAAAGCTACAACTTCCGCAATACAGCAGACACAATAAGTTCAGACATTTCCAAAAACTGAGCAATCATGGTAGTTGCCGGGTTTTATTTGCTCAAATACAAAAATAAAGGTATCCTAACAAAACTGTCCCGCCCTTAACTAAAGGAAGCCTATGTCCAAACGATTCCATAACCTTCTGATTATCGATGATGAAGCCTCCATGCGCCATATGCTGCGACTGGTTCTGGAACAGCACAATTACCGCGTCAGTGAAGCTAAGAACGGGGCCGAAGCGATCAATCTGATCTATAAAGAAAAATTTGATGTCATCCTCTCAGATATCCGCATGCCCGATATGGATGGACTGACTTTTCTTGAACAACCCGAAGTCCGTTCTTTGGACAGCACCATCATTATGATGAGTGCCTACGGAAGTGTTGATACCGCACTGGAATGCATGAAGCGAGGGGCTTACGACTATATTTCCAAACCATTCAAACCCGATGAAGTTGTTCTGACGTTGCGCAAAGCGGAAGAACGTCAGGAATTGCGGCAGGAAAACCATGAGTTAAAAAAAGCCCTGTCAAAACAGGATAAAAAGTTTTCTATCACTGATATTATCCATTCCAGTGAACAGATGAAATACATACTCTCCCTGGTTAAGACTGCAGCCAAATCTGACTCATCCATTCTCATCAGTGGAGAAACCGGAACCGGAAAAGAACTGATAGCGAAAGCACTACACAGTGAAAGTGGTCGAACCGGACAGTTTCTGGCCATCAATTGCAGCGCTATCACCTCCGGCCTATTGGAAAGTGAGCTTTTCGGACATAAAAAAGGGGCTTTTACCGGTGCTGATCGGGAGAAGCAGGGACTGTTTTCCATTGCCAGTGAGGGCACTCTATTCCTTGATGAGATTGCCGATCTGCCACTGGAACTACAACCGAAATTACTGCGGGTCCTTCAGGAAGGTGAAATCAGAAAAGTTGGCGCAATCCGTGCCGAAAAAATTAACACCCGGGTAGTAGCTGCAGCAGGAACTGACCTGCAGGATTCGATCAAGAAAAACCTGTTTCGCCGTGATCTCTATTATCGCCTCGCTGTTGTCGATATCAACCTGCCACCCTTACGGGAACGCCCTGAAGATATCATTATTCTGGCGGAACATTTCCTCAATCTACTCTGCAAACGTGAGGGGCGGTCACCGTTACAGTTGAACCCTGCAGCAAAAAAGAATCTGACCGACTATCAGTGGCCTGGAAATGTTCGGGAACTGGAAAATTATCTGGAAAAAGCACTGATTTTCAGTCCCGGAGAGGCTCTGGAGCTACCCCCCCTGCGGATTCGACAAGCAGCTCCTGGAAAATTCAATCCTGCCGAATACTCTCTAAAGATTGCCTCGCAGCGACTGGAAGAGGAATACATCCGTAAAGCTCTGCTCAAAACAGATGGCAACCGAACCCAGGCTGCTGAATTACTGGAAGTGAGCCTGCGCTCGTTGATGTATAAAATTAAGGATTACGGGATTGATTAGGGGGACTGTCGAACTTCAATCTGCGGTCTCATCTTTAAAAAGATGTACTTTAAAAACAGTGTTCTCTACTTTTTTCAAATCTTTATCGTTAGTAATAAATCCACCAGCGTGCGCTTGGAGCGCAGTGGCTACATGAATTGCATCGGGGGTTCGCAACCCATGCGTTGCTCTGAGTTCCGCTGCAAAAATCGAAATTTTTGTCGTCACGGGAACTATCGTTAAATGAGGGAAGTTTGTGAGAACATGAATCACCTGTTTTGCCGGTGCAACCATCCCAGCTCGATACGCAGGAACCAGAAGTTCGGCAAATACCAAAGCTGAACAAACAGCAGATATTTCACCATCCTCAATCTGCCTGAAAAGCTTTTTAGCAACTGGATAATAATCTGGATGTTTTTCGAGAAAGTAAATAAATGTAACAGTATCAAGACCATAGAAATGATTTTTCGATAAATCTAGCCGTTCCATTGATTGCGTTCCTCATCGAGTTCCGCATCATAATGCTTCCAAATTTTATCACCACAACTATCCAATGCAGCAGTTGCAGACCGGGCGGCCTTTCTTATGGTTATGACGTTATCATCAGCAGCAATTTCCAGTTCATCACCGGGACTAATATTAAGCTGCCGACGAATCGGAGCAGGAAGAACAATTTGGGATTTGCTGCTGAGTTTTGCTAAAGACATAATAACCTCCCCATAGGCACTTTACCTAATGGTAAAGCAAAACATGTTGGATGTCAAATTAAGCGACATCACTACTGCCCCTCTATCAGAACCTCTTGCTCCAGCCCCTTTTTTTCAGTACAGAGTAAATCCAACAATATTTTCAATGCTGGTTCTGGTAGCAGCTCCCGCTGCGGGGCGGTATTTAGTTGCCGCTGGTAAAGTTCACGACTGCCATAAGTTCGTAGTAATTCGGCAATATTGTCCGGCACAAAGAATTCGGCACGGGTACCCAAATGGTTTTTAAATTCGTGCAGATAGATATTGATGCCAGCAAAATCAAAATCGCCAAAATGGACGTACCGGTTGGGAAGTTGTTGCAACCATTTAAGCAGATCGCCGGATTGCGGGTAACGGCTGACAAAAAGAACCTTTGCAAACGGAAATAGCCGCTGTTGCCGTTCAATATAGCGAAAGTTTTCGCCGTTTTCGACCCCGATAATAGTTACATCGGCAGCAGGGACAAAACCTTCGAAATCGTGGATATAGGTAAATGTTCCCGTTGGTGGCAATATCTCTATTGGAATGCCGTTGAGTTCTGCTGCTATTGGTTGCCAGGAGTTAACCAGAAATCCTTTGAAAGAGCGAATTCTCTTCATTTTTGAGTTGGCACTGACCCGCACTGCAGTTGAACGCTGTAAATCAGGTTCAACAGTAGCAGCTACAAAACGGGATATATCTGGAACCCCGAAATGGTTATTAATATAATTCTGCAGCCCGGTAGTATCCCGGCAGTAAACGGTTTTTCTACTCCCGCTGCTGCGGACGAATAGCACCCCATCAGCAATCATCTGTTCAATCAAAACATGCTGCATCTGGCTATGTGCTACACTTTCCCCCTCAATCATCCGGAGCAGTTTTTTTGCCACTCCACTACTGAGTTTCTTCATATCGGCCGATTATTGGTTAGAATTCTGGTTACTTTGGTTATCCGCTGGGCATCTTTGGAAACCTTGAAAATATGCTTATAGTTCAATGCATTGTTTTCGGTTGGCGAACCGTTAATGAGCATAATATTGCGGTCATTGGCAAATTTAAGGATGCCACGAATATTGCTGGGGTGGAGTTTGCCGATTTCATCCATCATGCAGTGGAGGCGAAAATCACTGAAACGGCGGGAAGCCCCCTCTTTAAAAACATTGAGCAGCATTATATTTACCATTGCTTTGACCAGCACATCGGTACCATCGGAACCGACATGAGATAACTTTTCCACCCAGCCGGTGTCATTTTGATTTTCGACAATCCGAAACTTCAATTCAAATGAATCTGCAAGGGTTATCGTACTCTCTCTTGCGCTATCAACCTCTTGCAACAACATCCGCAGCAAAGAAATTGCCTTTTGATTATTGAGTTCATGATTTTCAGTGGCAAAGAGGTCTCTGGTTCCAAAATCCATATCATGCTTGTCGTTAAACTCTTTTATCTGCTTTAATATAACAAAGACACTGTTGGCACTTTCGTCCAGCTTCAGCTCAATGTTATCAATTGCCCCGACAAAATTCTTAGCGATAAAATCTTGATTTATCTTGCTGATAACCTTTTGGATAGCACCGGCACGTGAGACAAGTTCCGTTGTCTCCTTGCCCAGACCAGTTACAATTTCGGCAAAACGTTCGGTGATACGCTTTTCAAATTCATCAATTTTGTCCTCTTCAATAAACTCAGTAAGATCCTGAGAAAAATCAAGGTACGCCTCTACCGAACTGAACCTGATTGCAAATTTGAAAATATTATCAGCAGAAAAATGACCCAGAAATTTATCCACCACCTCTTGTAAATCATTCTGACGTTTAATCCCAGCGTAGTAATTATCCTTTATTGCCTCAATGAGATCACGGCAATTCCTAGCCGGTGCCGCCTCAGAATCAGTACCAGGATGATCCTCTACCTGGGCGAAAACTTCTGATAGTTTAAACCGATTGAAGGCTTCCCGGTCGGCACTTATATCCTCAAGGGCTTGTCGATGCCCGGCAATGGCACCCTCCAGGGTAGTTAATTGTTGCTGCAACTTATGATTACGTTGTCCGAACTCCTGTTCGTTTTGCTGCTGCTCCCGTTCCAGCAGTTGTTGTTGGTTTTTAAACTCTTTAGTGCGGTCAAGAAACTCCTTTTTATCCCGCCGATATTCAGCCACCAGATCACGATTAGTTTCGATGAACTCAAGCTCAACCCGGATTCGGACAAGTTCTTCCTCGATGCTGTCAAGCCGATCAGTATCAGCACCACGGCTTTTAAGTTCTCGGTTTTTGTCTGCTGTGACTGCTGCTTTCCGTTGTTCATAAGCTTGTTGATTTGCAGCAATATCGGCAGTGATGGTAGCTATCTGCTGATCACGCAACTGTTCCAGTTCGGCGATTTTCTTATCCCGCTCCCGTAATTTGGTTTGCAGCTGTCGCTTAAGCTGTGCCTCCAATTGCTCCAACTGTTCCTGAGCCTGCAATTCAGCCGCAGTTGCCGCCTCCTGCTTAGTTTGTAGTTCTTCGATTTGTTGCTGCTGTTCAAGTTTCCCTTTTTCCTGCCATTGCTTAATCTGCAACTGTACCATCTCATATTGCTGTGGATGTTGCTCAACCTGGTAGGTCAGCTCCCGATTCTCTTGCCGCAATTGACGTGACTGAGGGTGCAGACGCTGTTGTATTTTTTGTAGTTGGTCTGCCAGATACTGCTCCAGCCCCCTGATTTCATCATTTCTGGCTCCCATCGTTTGCTTTAGAAGGGTCTGTTCATGCTGATAATCGGCAAGAGTCTTAACTTTTTTATCCCATTGGGACAGCTCCAGCTTAACCCCATAAAAACTCTCTTCATCGACAGGATTTTTTTGCGGCTTCAAGGTCTGGTCAAACAGCAACCCTTCATCACACACCTTACCGATATTTTGCTCCCATCCCGGGCGATGCTGCGCCAGCCAGCCATAGAAAGCTCCCTGACTGTTTGCCAGTTTGCCCACAATTGTTTTAATCTGTTGCTCCGCTTCGGCTATCTGTCGACACAACAGCTCAACCTTATGCTGGCAGGATTCCTGTAGCGCCTGCTCTTCCAGTTCGCCACTCCGCTTTAACTCTTCAAGGCGAGCGCTATTAGCTTTTTGCTGCAATTTGGTTTGTTGCAGCTTTAACTCAAGATTATCGAGTTCCTGCTGTTGCTGCGCGACCTCAGCGGTATAAAATGGTTGTTGCCGAACCATTGCCAACTTATGTTTCAGTTTGTAACAATCGGCTGTCAACTCCTGACCCTGCTCTCTGGCAGCAGCCATCTCCCCTTGGTGTTGGTGCCGAATCTCTTCCTGCAACACCTCATACTGCACTTTGATTGTGTCCCGCTGATCAAAAAATGATCCTTTAATTGCCAGCCTCTCTTGCTCCTTGCCATTACAATAACCTTGCTGCTGGTTATCCAACTCTGCCAGCAAAGCGGTATATTTTTGTGCCAGCTCCTGAAACTGCCCGCTCAAGATATTTTTCTCTGCCACCAGATTATCCTGCTTAAAGGTTAAATCGGTGCGCTTTGCTACCCTCTCAATGATGGTAGTTATATTCAAGCTGGTATAATGTGCAGCTTTGGTGCGTGCGGTTTTTAGGTTTTCCGTTAAAATCGTCAGATCGGCAACATATTTATCATTGCGCCGTTTAAAAGCAGCAGCTTCCTTGCCAATTTTAGCCTGCGCACCTTGCCGGAACTGTTCATCTGCCGCCAGGGACTCCTGCAACAGCGGTTCCTGGACCTCCAGTGCTGCAAACGAAGCATCCAACTGAGCAATCAGCTTTTTTCGTTCCCGCTGTAACTGGTTGATAACGACATAGAGTTGAGCCGCTTTTTTCCCCTGCTGCTGCACAGCCGGTTGCCGAAATTGACGGATATCATTGAGTTGAGCCTCAAAACCTTGCAGGTGATGGGCATAGAGTTGTAAATCAATCTCAACCGCTTCCTCCCCCATGGAATCGATAATGGTCTGCTTGATAAACTCGGCATCAAGCTTTGAATTTAAAAAAACATTTTGAATGGTACGGGGGATATTCAGATACTGGCGGCTTTCCAGCAAGGCGTAACGACGGAACTCCTTCTTTCCCTGCTCATTACCATAGATAATATCCCGGTACTCCTCGTAGGATTTAATCTGCCGGCTGTAAAAAATATTATTTGCATCCAGTTGACTGCGAATTTTATCCCAGCTTTCATGCACACTCCCATCCACCCCGATAAACATTTCCTGCCGGTAAGGAGCATCGATAAAACGGAAGCAAACCCGGTTTTGAGCCTTGAATGCCAACAGCGAATAGGCACCGGTTTCGCGCTGCACTTCGTAGATAATGTAGGAGTTCTGGTAAGGAAAATACCATTCAGCAAAACTTTTGTTGGTGGGCCCTGAAGGCACCCCCAGTTTAAGGGAATTGGCATTGTAAAAAAACAGAATTGCTCGGAGCAGGGTACTTTTACCCACCCCTTGCGTGCCGATAAAGTGGACATTGCCATTTAAATCGAGTTCGGCATATTTCACCGCTGCACTGTTGATAAAACTGACTTTATTCAGGTATCTCATCGGCAGTTTCTTCGGGGATATGGATGCTCATAATCAAGCTTTCCAGGTAGCTGAAAGAGGCCAGCACCTTGTACGAATTAGTCACTTCATTTTCGAGTTCGGCAAAACCTTCACGACAGAGGGTATCAATCAATCTTTGTAGCGCATCATCAAACTTGTCAGCTTTGGTATATCGTTTCAAACTGGCAAGTTTGCTTTTCAACATAGCATCGACATTCAGTTTAACCATGATGTCGGCAGGGCTGAAACGGTAACCAGAACCAAAAACACTGTCATGGGTCTTAAAAAAATCGACAATATCAATCCACTTATAGGCACTCTCAACCTTTCGCTCTAAATCGGCTCGACCCTCGGGACGGGAAAAGTAGAAATACTCATCACCACGCTCCAGAGTCAAATTGATTTCTGCAAAATAGCGTGCCAGTTCGGCAAAGTTATCTTCGACCTGCACAAACAGTTTACGAATCCGCTCATCGGCACTGTTTGAGCTGATAAACTGCCCCTTACTCAATATTTGGAAAACTTCGGCTGTCCGGTTTGTTATCGACATGGTTATATTCTCGCCTGCTGTAAATGGCGTTAGTTGCCCATACAATCACTTTTAACGGAGAGACGCTGAGAATGGAGAGAAAATCTTTTGGTTTTCCCAATTTTTGCTCTCCAACTCTCTACCTCTGCGACTCTCCGTTGGAATTGCTGTTGTGTTAGTGGACGCAGCACGCTGCGTACCTACTCTATTTGGACTCGATGATTGCGTATTCCAGCTCATCCCCATATTGACCATACTCCCCACTGAAGACCAACTCATCATCATAAAGGGAAATAAGTTGGCAATAGAGGGTAACAATCTCGGCAAATCCCATCTCTTTGGGATACTGGTAATGGCGTAAAAAATTGAACAGATGATCGCCAGACGCACAAAAGCTGTTTTTTATCTCTTCCAGATCAACATAGACCTCATGCTCGGTAACGGCTTCCAGATACTCGGTAGAGATATTGTCTGCCACTGCCCGTGACTGCTTAACGCCGCTCTTTTTACGTCGGCTGATTTTCACTAAACTGGCGTAAACATCATCATCCTGCAATAAATCAAGAGAGAGTTTCAAACGCCCCGGCTGTAGTGATTCAAAAAAGAGATCCCGACACTGTGCCATTACGGTGGTAAAATCTGTCCGTTCTTTAAGCTCAAACTGATCTTTAAGATACTTGATTTGCCGAATCTTCTCCACCATTCGGCTCTGATACTTAATCTGATTGAGATAATCGATAATTTGCCGCTGTGCTTCAATCAGATTATGGTGAGCTTCGTGCAATTGTAAACGGAGCTGAATAATAATACGCCTCAACTCCTCATCGGGGGCAACTTTAAAAAACGTCAGCTCCTCACCGTCCAGCAACTGCTGTGTTTGTTTAATCAGGGCACTGATATCTTTCCGTTTCTGGTCGTAGTTTTCCAGCTTGTCGATTTTAATTTTGTAGTTTGGCTCAGTCTTAAACGTATTTTCGATATTACGATTCAAATCGACAATATTACGCAACGTCATCAACCCGATTTTGCGTAAGACTGTTTTGATTGCTTTCAGATAGCTATACTTACGACTGGTGCTACTTTCTTTCAGGTAGTAGTTGATGTTCTGCTTGAGGGTACGGATATTCTCATGCACCGTAGCGGTATTTATCTCTTCATTAACCTCCAGAATCTGCTCGAAAAACTGCAAGAAGTGGTCATCTATTTCAAGCAGAGGACCATTTTTACGTACCACCCCCAGTTCAAGCAAAGTCATCACACGGGTTTCATCAAGCAACTCCACCGCATGATCGTATTTGTAAGCAAACGACTTGCGCTTTTCAAACATCTCTGCAAGCAGCTCTTTTGACCAGGCAAGGGTATTGATTAATTCGGTTATGGAGTTAAAACTGAACATGATATTTGTGGGCAAAGCTACGCTGAGCCCGTTGTCCTCCAGCTGAATTTGTTTTGACCACCGATGTGGATATTAACCAAAATTATCGGCTTCTCCGAGGCGAACGGCACCAACAATCGAAATATCTGGTGGGGCTTCCGTGAGATTGTTTGATTTCTCACAATAATCCCCGATCGGCCAGACTGATATACTCCCCATTGCCAATAATAATGTGATCCAACACCCGTACCCCCATCAGATCACCAACTTCCTTGAGGCGTTTGGTAATTTCGATGTCTTCACGGCTGGGAGTTGGATCACCGGAGGGGTGATTGTGGACAAACAGAACGGCTGCTGCCGATTCTTTCAGAACCGGGGCGAATACTTCACGGGGATGGACAATACTGGCACTGAGGCTTCCCTCTGAAATTAGGACTTCTTTGATCAAGCGATTTTTGGCATCGAGGAGCAGTGCGAAAAAAACTTCCTTGCGGTAATCACAAAGCCGTTCGTGGAAGTGATGGAACACCTCTTGTGATGAGCTATAGGTTTGCTTCGGCTCCAAACGTTTATCACCGAAACGACGGGCAATCTGAAATACTGCTTGAATCTCTGCTGCTTTGGCTGGGCCAATACCCGGTTGTTCACAGAGCTCAGCAATACTAGCGGCAGCTAACTGCCGCAATGAACCAAAGCGACTCAGTAAACTCCGTGCCAGATCAACCGCGCTGTTTTTGCTGGATGAATCCCCGGTACGGATAATCAATGCCAGCAGTTCAGCATCGGTAAGCTTGTCGGCTCCCGATGCAAGAAGTTTTTCCCGTGGCCGTTCATCTGCAGGCCAATCTTTGATCCGACGCATATCCCCCTCCCGTCATAATAGTTTAGGAGTCTGTCAGACACTCCATGAACTGGCTGCAAATCCGTTTGTTTGGCTCAGTTTTTAGCTCCTTTTTACCCCATAGCTATGGCTATGAGCCTGTAAACGAGCTAAAAACTGTTCTCAAACCTCCGAATTTTCGCTTCAGTCCGTAGTGTCCGACAACCTCCTAGTGTCCCGTTTGGTTAATCGTGACGCATAATTCTGAGTTATTTTGTTTGTTGCCAAGGCATGCCGATGCAGCCCTAGCTTGCGCTAAAGCAAAGAGGCATAACGCAGGCAGCAAGCAAAAGAGC
>JAGGWI010000168.1 GCA_021157505.1 Desulfuromusa sp.
GAATAATTATGCAGAACATCCATAGAGACTGCTATCAAACCGCCGAGGAGTACGGTTCACCGGGCAACTATGTGGTTGGTGCAAATATTGCCGGCTTCATCAAGGTTTCCAGTGCCATGCTGGCTATGGGCGTAGTCTGATCGACAACGGTAAAAAGCATCAAAAAAGCCCCCCGGCTGTAAACCGGGGGGCTTTTCTAGTTATTCAGCTCAATATATTTAGCACTACAGGGAGGGGACTGATTTTAAAATACCTGCCTGAATAATTACGATGACTCAGTAAAACATACCAACTGCTGCGATACGACATCAGCCATCAACCTTATCCCCGGTTTGGGAACACGATAGACTCTGACCACTTTTTTGTAGCGACTGTATGAGGGGATCAGCCCATCAAGGACATTGGAACGATCCTGAAACCAGGCTTCGTTGAGAAAACAATTCTTATTTTCGGGAAATAGAGCAAGATAAAAAATATCTGCTTCAACCAGATCCTGAAAGAAGTGGGATCCGAAAGAGAGTTCCGGCATAAGATCACCCGACGTAAATGCGACCTCAACCAGAACGGTTAAATTGTTAATCTCGGAAAAACTGATTGGCACCCCCAGAGATGGTGTCGTTGTCCCCCAACGACCAGGTCCCAGCAACATGGTTCGACCTTTATCTTTATCAACAATCCGCTTGTTCAGCAGTCCAATGACCTTGGCAATCTCATATTTCTCAACCAGCGGCAAGCGTAGATATTCGGCGGGTTCAACCCAGATAACCCACTCGATATCATGAGAGATGTTCCCCCCCATAAAATTCCCCTCTGAACGGAAAAACAGGTTTTCCTCCGGAATATCCTGAGGTATTTCAAGTTGGGTTTTGGAACCTTTGGTCTGCAATGGACGACACTGGACGACATCAATTTTGATCTCTCTAGCGGCGGTGAAATTTGCCGTAAATTCAACATCAACCGGGTAATCATAGGCGGTTTCGATGGTCTTCAACAAACGCTGCATGAGCGCAGTGAAATCTGTATTTTCAAGAAAATCATCAAAGGTCAAACGCCAGATATCTTGTCCCTTTTTCCCACGGCGTTCGAGGAGTTCCATCGTTTCATGATCTTTGACTGCATAGGATTGCCACGGGATATTGATGTCTTCTTGAGTCAATTTCAGCAAAGAAACGGTTTCCAGGCGATTTTCATTCACATTCAGCAGGTCTATATCCCGTTGGGAAAATTTACGAACATCCTCAAACCCTTTATGCTGTCGCATCCTGGGGGAATCAAGGGCTACAACCCGGGGGTAATCAATTTCAGCCCGATCAACAGCCCTGGTTCCAAGCCCGACCACGAGCCGCAACATCCCTGCCTGCGGATCCATCTGCTTGTCCCAGACAAAGGTATTGTAGGAAACCCCGACACCAGCCAGTTCCGGCATGTAATAATGGTTGCGATAGGCCCCCGAAACCCGCTGCACCAGCAACGCCATCTGCTCATCCTGTTGATCAAGTCCCCGCTGTAAACGGTAGGCAAGAGCGTCCTCACTCATGGCACTGGCAAAAATTTTGCGAATTGCGTTTTCCAACTGCTCCAGTCGTTCTTCCGGGTTGCCCTGATTGACACAGAAAAAACTGTCATATTTTCCAGCAAAGGCATTTCCAAAACCATCTTCCAACAAAGAACTGGAACGGACAATGATCGGATACTGTCCATAATATTCAAGTAGCTGTTGAAATCCTTCACGGATTTTATCGGGGAAAGACCCTTTGAGCATTTTTCCCCTTAATTCAGCTGCTGCAGAAAAATAACCCTCTTCCGTCTTCTGCTGCATGAACAGGCGCCACAGGCCGTTATGGACAATGTATGAATAATAAACATTGGATCCGACGTAGTGTGAATCATGATGCTCAAGATGTTTATCCCAGTCAAAAGATTGATCCTGGCGTAAAATATTGTGTGCCAGCAGCATCCCGACGGCTTTGCCGCCGATGAATCCGGTACCGATCACCCGTGATTTAATTTCAAGCAGCTCCTGCAGGGAGAAATATTTCCTGACCAGAGTCAGCATCCGCTCTTCCCGAGCGATCATATGCCGACAGATATGGCGTACCATATTGTCACGCTCAGCTTTCGTTGAAGCCTCTGTGCACAGATCTTCGGCTTCGATGAAGAGTCGATGCCAATGGTCGATCTGTCGCCGCGATGAATCTTTGGTCCGTGCTGCCAGGGAACTATAGAGACGGGTCGATTCAAAACTGTTGGTCAGTGGGATAAATTTTTCACCCTCTTTACGATGGGGCAGAAACATGGTTGGAGAACGGCGTTGCCAGACCTTTAATGGTTGAATATGAAAATGATCCTGGTGGTTGAAAACGTCGATCAGCACCTGGGTGGTGTTACGAATTTGTTCAATGGTCTTGAATGAATGGTGATCACGGATGATTGCAAAATAAGCCACCGTATCTAACTCAAACAGGTAGGGGCAGGTCACCCGGAAAAAGTTTCCCACCATGTGATCTGTCGTCCAGGCGGAGAGAAGATCGGAGAGGCAATCAAAAACATAAAAGGCCCCGGGACCCTGCTCGGTGGCAATATTGTAGACACTGCTGGCAAACGATTCGAATCCCAGGCGGGAATCGAGTTGATGAACTTTGATCTGTGGAGTTTCGCCAAGCAGCGGCAGATGATCGCCGAAACGCATATAATTAATTTGCCGTCCATCCCGCAATGCCTGATCAACAAAGGGACCGACAAAGTACTGATAATTCTCAATTGATTCCACTTTGAGAACCACATTATCGCCAATTCGCAACCCGTCAAGAATATTATCCAGCTCGATGTAACCTGTCGAAACCCGTTCCGGCAAATTCATGGCAAACTCTCCTGGATCAAAGGTTTGAAATCAGGGACGCACATATATTAATAATTTGAGTATAGGCAGGAATTGCTGATTTTTATAGCATATTGCAGACAGGCCAAGCTAGAAATCATTTCAGGAATGACTGGTTTGATTGAGCTTCAGCATATCAGGGGCATTACAAAAAAAACGAACCCCAAATTAGAGGTTCGCTTTATTGTCTATCCGGGAGTCGGCGGCAATCAGTTGTTGTAACGTGCTCCTGAACCTTTGCCGCTTCGCTTGCCATGACCATCGCAATTACGTTCGCCACCACGTTTGCTGCAACCTTCACCATTACGGTTTCCATCATGCTTGCCGAAGAAACCTTCACCACCCATGCCGCGGAGTTTTTCAGCTTTCTGCTGTTGTTCGGGGGTCAGAACCGCAAGAACCTGTTGCCTGGTTTTTGCCCGTTGGACCATCATCTCGGTGTGCAGATCAGTACGCTCTTGTGCTTTGGCACGGAACTCAGCTTCGTTGAATTCTTGGCCTTGTTTGTCTTCGCGTAAATCTTCTTGGCTGGCTTGCATCTTCGTGCGCATCGATTGGTGATCCTGCCATTGTTGATCAAGTAACCCTTTCAACTGTTCCTGCTGTTGGCTGGTCAGGTCAAGAATGACTCCCATTTTCTCCAGTCGCTCTCCCATCCGCTCCTGATGTTGTTCCTGGGTCATCCCTTGACCTCTCTGTCCGTGAGAGCCATCACAGCTTTTTTTCCCATGACTTCCGGGCCATGCAAATGCTGTTCCAGCAGCTAAGAGGACGCCGATCAATAATGTTGGAATAATAACTGTTTTTTTCATCATGTTTCTCCTTTAAGGTTGCAGTGATTGTTTTCGTTGTTTGATGACTCGACTATAGCGCAAAGAATCTGCAGTGGGGGTTAAGTGGTGTGAAAATCAGGTAAAGTTATGTAAAGTTTCTAGGAGACTGTCGGACTGTACGAGCCGAAGCGAAAATTTGGAAGTTTGAGACCAGATTTTAGCTCGTTTGAGATTAATAGCCATAGCTATTGGTCGAAAAGGTCTCCTAGCGGTGCTTTTCTCTTAACAATTCTTTACACCCTGTGGTGCTCAGTCCAGTTATGATTGACGCTGGAAATGGATGAGGAGTCACAATGAATCGAATTCTGGTGATAGATGATGATATAGAGCTCTGTGAACTGTTGAGCGACTATCTGAGTGGTGAAAACTTTACGGTTGAGGCCGTCAATAACGGTAAGCAGGGTGCTGAACAGGCGCTAGCGGCAGAATATGTTCTGGTTATTCTGGATGTGATGTTGCCGGAAATGAACGGTTTTGACGTTCTCAGAAAAATTCGTGAAAGCAGCAAGGTTCCAGTTATTATGCTCACCGCGCGCGGGGACGACATAGATCGGATTGTCGGTTTGGAACTGGGAGCCGATGATTATCTGCCTAAACCCTTCAACCCGCGTGAGCTGGTTGCCCGTATCCGGGCGATCCAACGGCGTACGGAAGCAGTAAAAGTTCACCAGCCACCGGTTGAAAAGTTAAAGGTCGGGGATGTCGTTCTCTGTTCAACCAACCGTACCGTAAAGCGTAGTGGCGACAATATTGAATTGACCTCGGTTGAATTTAATCTGCTTGAGGTATTGTTATCCAGAGCTGGAGAGGTGATCAGTCGGGATGATCTGGTCGAAAAAGTCCTCGGTCGCCAGCTTTCGGCATATGATCGCAGCATCGATGTGCATGTCAGTGCATTACGCAAAAAACTTGGCCATTATGTGGACGATATCGAACGGATCAGAACTATCCGTGGCGTCGGTTATCTCTACTCTCTATCAGAAAGTAACTCCTGATGCGCAGTTTGTTCCTGAGGATTTTTCTCTATTTTCTACTGATTATTTTACTGGTTTCTTCTGCCGTGGTGATTTTGACTTACTTCCGTGATCAGGAGTTCCCAGCTCTGGCAGATCAAAATTTTACCCGGCAAGCGATTGCCGAATATGGCCGGGAAGCAACACAAGCTTTTGAGCATAAGGGGATTGCGGCTGTAGATAGGTATGCTGAAAGATTGTCGGCTGAGTTTGGAATCCATCTATTATTATTCAATTCTGCTGGTCATCCCTTGACCAGCCAGAGAGTTCCCCGCCGTATACAACATATGGTGCAACGCGCTATGAGAAGCGGCGAGGTGGTTTTCCCGATGATGGGACGTCGTAACGGGTTGGCCAGTATGGTTCGTGGGGGCTCGGGTGAAACCTATTTTGTCGCTATCCAGTTACCGGATCGGCAGCAATCGAGACATTTATTCAAGGGGGTGACACACGGATTCCTGGGGTGGCAATTACTGATTTTATTGGCGGTGACCGCCATCGGTTGTTATTTTTTAGCCCGTTCTCTGACCGCGCCGATTGGCCGTTTACGCCAGGCAACGCGCAAATTTGCCGCTGGTGATCTTTCAACCCGCATCGGTGATAAAATCAAAGGTAAAAATGAACTGGCTGAGTTGGCTGACGATTTTGACGAAATGGCCGGAAAAATCGAGGCCCTGATTGGTGCGCAGAAAAACCTTTTGCGGGATATCTCTCATGAATTACGTTCCCCGTTGACCCGTCTGGGGATCGCTTTGGAACTGGCCCGGCAACCGGGAGATGCTGAAACAAAAAGCAAGGCGTTGGCGCGGATTGAGCTGGAAGCCGAGCGGATGAATGTGATGATTGGCCAGCTACTTAATCTGACCCGGCTGGAGAGTGGGGTTCAAGAGCTGCAGTTTCAAAAATTTAATCTGCGACCACTCTTGGAGAATCTGGTGGCAGATGCCAATTACGAGGCGAAAGCACATCAATCTCAGGTTGTTTTAACGGCCCCGGATGCTGCTATGTATTTTGGGGCAGAGGAGCTGCTGGCGCAGGCGCTGGAAAATGTGATCCGCAACGCGGTGAAATATACCGCTGCAGGGAGTGTTGTCTCGGTTGATTTACGGGTGACTGCCGAGGCCTTGACAATCCGGGTTGCCGATCAGGGATCGGGAGTGCCGGCTGAGTCTCTGCCAAAGCTATTTGAACCTTTTTATCGTGTAGCTGCTGCACGGGATCGTCAGACTGGGGGTGCCGGGATTGGTCTGGCAATTTCTGAACGCGCAGTTAAACTCCATTCCGGATCGATCACCGCAAGCAATCGTAGCGAGGGCGGTTTGCTGCTGGAAATCAGCTTGCCGATTGAAAGTTGATAAGTAGTTATCTGGGGACATGGTTGCAGTTACGTGCCCCCAGATAACGGGTTAACAAGCAACAAGGTCGCGGGGTTGCGCCCCCGCTCGTCGCCATACTCTTTTGTACACCACAAAAGAGTATGCAGAAAAAGGTGCCCGACCTCCTTGCCCGCCGTTGGCGGGTTCCCTCCATGGAACAGTTACTTTGAGGAACGGCAAAAACTCAGGCTACGCCTTCAAACATTTGCCGTTCTTTTTCTCAAATCAACTATTCCATTCCAGCTGCGTCACACGGGTTGGGCAGTTCAAAGCAAAGTTAAAGATCATACGAATGTCGCTAAAATGGCTTAAACTAGCGCCATTCTTACGTGTCCCCATAACGGTTGCCAACCACAAGATCGCAGGATTGCGCTCTCCACTTATCGCCTTAATCATAATCAAGAAGCGCTTCTGTCTCCGATTATTACTTTTCCTGTCAGATAGGAAAGCTCCTTCCCGGCAGGAATATTCCTGTGCTGTTGGGGTTGGTGAGTGGCGAATATAACTTCAATCAAATCTTTAACTAACTGATTATATTGCCTTAAATAGATTTCTTGAAGATTTTAAAAAACTTGGCATGTAGGTTGCTATATACATAAGTCAATACTAGAAACTATCTTTTTGGGAGGACGTCATGAAAGCACGAAAATTATTAATAGCTGACGGAGATAAAGCTGCACGTAAAGAAATGGCTAAATTCTTTGAGAATTCACACTATGAAGTTGAAACCACTGCTTCTGCTGCTTATGCGATTGCTAAAATCGTTCAGAAGCATGAACCCCTGGTTATCCTTGGTGATTCCTTTGAAGAAAAAATTGCCGCGGTTGACGTTATCGCTTTGATGCGCAAGTGCAATAAAAATCTCCGGATCATTCTGGTTTCAGACGACAGCTCTTTGGAAACCCTGAAGCGGATTCGTGAAGATGGCATTTTCTACCATGCATTGAAACCTCACACTCAGGAAGACAATGAGGAGCTACGTGCTGCTGTGGAATGTGCTGTACAAGCTTACTAGTCGATAAAGAACAGCTTAAGACGACGATATACATAAATTTATAAAAGGAGTTCATCATGAAAAAATTAACTCAACTTGGCCTTTCTGCAATCCTGCTTCTCAGCATAGTTCTCCCTGCTTTTGCGGCAACCGGGGCAAGAGAAGACAACAGTATGACTTTGGTTTATCTGTTCTTAGGCGTCTGTGGCTTGATTATCTTTCTCCAGCTCATTCCGGTTTTTGCTCTAGGTTATGGCGTGCTCAAGGGTGTTTTCGGTCGCAAAGGGGAACAAGTCAGCTAAGTCCAACAAGAAAACAACTTTGCTTTCAGGCGGGTCGATTCTGTAAAGAATCGACCCGTTTTTTTATTTCCATCTGCGGAATCAAATCTAAAGAACTTACCCTCATCCGACCTCCGGTCACCTTCTCCCTTATGGAGAAGGAATTTGTCTTTGCCCGAAGAATCGATTCTGATAGCTCAGGAATATTCCTGCGGAACAGGAATGTTCTTGTCCAGGAAAAGAGGCTAACCCAGAGATAAACCTATAACTATTTGATATTGTTTGCTTTTATTTTTTTGTCGGACTTGGCACGACTGATGCTATATGTAAATAGCAACAACGAAATAGCAAACAAATTATTGGAGGCCATGATGAGTTACTACAATGCTGACACAGTACAAAATACAAAATCAAATACCGAATCAAATGTTCAAAACCATAGCTTGATGAGTTTGTCACTCTTTCTGTTGATCAGCATCATGGCTTTTACTTTTAAAGACTTCAATTTATTTGAATCGGCATCTGAGTCGGTTCGTCAGATCCTCGGTTATCCACCCCCCGCCTATCTGATCAGTATTGCCCTGGCCGTTTACTGTTTCTCTTCAGCCATCCTCACCTTAACCGCCATGGCTAACGATGCCCAACCGACCCAAAAGTGGAATCACCTCGGTTA
>JAGGWI010000234.1 GCA_021157505.1 Desulfuromusa sp.
CTCCGATGCCGCGGTCTTCAGACCCCTGCTTGACTCTTTTGAAGGGGTGGTGGTTGCTCATGGAATCTGCCCCAGTTACAGCGATATTGATACCTACCACATGATGGCCTGTGCGATTGACGAAGGGTTACGTAACTATGTCGCTGTGGGGGGTAATATTGATCATGTTGCCGGTCTGGATAACTTTTGCTGGTGTGATCCGGTCGAAAGTGCCAAAACGCCGGATGGCAGATATAAAGCAGCACAGCTGGTTCGGGCCAATCAAGCCTTGTACGATTACTGTGTCGCTTTCTCTGTCCCACTGATTTCCGGTAAAGATTCAATGAAGAATGATTATCAGATTGGTGATAACAAAATATCGATTCCGCCAACGGTGCTGTTTTCAGTTATCGGTAAGATTGATGATGTTTGTAAGGCGGTCTCCATGGATGTAAAACAGCCCGGTGACCGGGTTTATCTGCTTGGAACCACCAGTGACGAATTGGGTGGGTCAGAATATTATGCCCAGCATGGTGAATTGGGTTCTCAAGTGCCGCAGGTCGATTCTGAGCAGGCTTTGCTCCGTTATCAAACCCTCAATCGTGCTCAACAGCAGGGATTGATCGCCTCTTGCCATGATCTCTCGGATGGTGGCTTGGGAGTTGCTCTGGCTGAATCTGCATTTGCCGGTGGTTTTGGAATTCAGACTGAGCTTTCGTATGTGGATGTTGCTGGCACTGTTCGTGAAGATAAACTGCTCTTTTCAGAATCACAGAGCCGTTTGCTGGTCACTGTTCGACCTGAACATAAAGAGAGTTTTGAGACCTTGTTTGATGGGCAAAGTTGTTGTTGTATTGGTCAGGTCATTACCCAGCCTGAATTGATCATTAACGGCTTACATGGGCAAAGCCTGATTAAAGTACCCATTGAAAACTTGAAACAGGCGTGGCAAGCGCCTCTGCGGGAGATGTAGAATGGCCAGAACCGTTAAAGCGATTGTTATTTCTGGTAATGGAACCAATTGTGAGGATGCCGTTGCCCATGCCTGCCGTCTGGTGGGTGCTACTGCTGATATTGTTCATATTTCTGAACTGCTTGGCGGTCGGGTGAAGTTAGAAGATTACCACTTTCTCCACCTGGTTGGAGGCTTTCTGGATGGTGACGACCTCGGTAGTGCTAAGGCCGGGGCGAATCGGCTGTTACACGCCCGGGTTGCCGGTGAGGTTGAGCCCCTTGCTACCCAGATGAAAGAATTTATTGCTGCAGGTAAGCTGGTGATGGGGGTGTGTAATGGTTTTCAGTTGTTGGTTAAAATGGGTCTGTTGCCAGCAATAGAGAGCCATTTTCAGCAAACCTGCACCTTGACCAATAATGATCATGGGCGGTTTGAAGACCGTTGGTGCTGGTTGAAAGTTGATCCGGATTCCCCTTGTGTTTACACCCGGGGATTGAATGGGCTCTACCTGCCGATCCGGCACGGGGAGGGAAAGTTTGTCACCGATTGCCCGGAGACGCTTCCTCAGCTGGAAAATGGTCATCTGACAGTGCTGAAGTATGCCGACCGTGATCTCCACCCAACGATGGAATTTCCGGACAATCCGAACGGCAGCCAGAATGCAATTGCCGGAATCTGTGATCCTACCGGGCGACTATTTGGCTTGATGCCCCATCCAGAAGCTTTTACCCATCGGACTCACCACCCCCGTTGGACACGGGAAACTTTACCTGACGAAGGGATGGGTCTACTTCTGTACCGTAACGCGATTAATTTTATTGAAAAAGAATTAATTTAAAGGTTGGTTTGCGATCATCCCCAGATTTAAGGAGTCAGTATATACATGTTTGATAAACTCCATGAAGAGTGCGGTGTATTCGGAATTTTCGGACATCCAGAAGCCGCCAATTTGACCTATCTCGGGCTTTATGCCCTACAGCACCGTGGTCAGGAGAGTTGTGGTATCGTTGCTTCTGATGGTGTGCAGCTTAAAGCACACCTCGGAATGGGGCTGGTTGCGGATGTTTTTAAACATGATGACATCTTCGCCAAGCTGCCAGGCCCTGCCGCTATCGGGCACGTCCGCTATTCGACAGCCGGTGGCAATGACATGAAAAACTGTCAGCCAATCATGGTTGATTATTCCCGAGGCAGTATTGCTATTGCCCACAACGGCAATCTGGTCAACGCACCGGAGTTGCGGCATGAGTTGGAAAAAAGTGGTTCCATCTTTTCCACGACTGCTGATACCGAAACGATTATCCACCTGATTGCCCGGGCTCAGTCCGATTCTCTGGTGGATCGAGTTTGCGAATCGTTAAAACAGGTTAAAGGGGCATATAGTCTGGCTTTTTTGACGGAAACCCGGATGATTGCGGTTCGTGATCCGAGTGGGTTTCGTCCTTTGAGCCTGGGTCGGCTGGATGGTGCTTTTGTTGTCTCTTCTGAATCGTGTGCCTTTGATTTGATCGAAGCTGAATATATTCGGGAAATTGAACCCGGAGAAATGATTGTTATCGACAAGAAGGGGATGAAATCCTATTTTCCTTTTCCTGGGGAGGTGAGAAATACCCCCTGTATTTTCGAATATATCTATTTTGCTCGCCCCGACAGCCGGATTTTCAATCGTATGGTCTACCCGGTACGAAAAGAGTTTGGTCGTCAACTTGCCCGCCAGTACCCGGTTGAAGCTGATCTGGTTATCGCCGTCCCTGATTCAGGGATGCCCGCTGCGATGGGATATGCTGAGGAAGCGGGTCTTCCTTTTGAATTGGGGCTGATCCGTAACCACTATATTGGCCGCACCTTTATTGAGCCACAGCAGTCGATTCGCCACTTTGGTGTCAAGCTGAAGCTCAATCCGGTTCGTGAGGTAATCGAGGGGAAACGGGTGGTGGTGGTTGATGATTCCATCGTCCGGGGAACCACATCACGTAAAATTGTCAAGATGATCCGTAATGCTGGAGCCAAGGAGGTTCACGTCCGTATTTCAAGTCCACCAGTCAACTATCCCTGCTTTTATGGTATTGATACCCCGTCGCGGAAGGAGTTGATTGCGGCTTCACATAGTGTTGATGAAATTGCCCGTTATATTACTGCGGATAGCCTCTGTTATCTTGATATCGAGGGGCTTCATGCAACCCTGAAACAGTTTGGCGATCATAAACTTGATTTTTGTGATGCATGTTTCAGCGGCAAGTACCCGATCATGTTTCCCCGTTTGAAAGAGAGTAATCAACTTGGTCTGTTTTGATATAAATAAATAGGTTACATATAGATACTTAATGTTATTTCAAGGAGTGATGTGATGTCGGTAAAGGAAGAGTTAAAAGTAATTATTCGTGAATTATCCTATGAAGAACGTGAGGTGACGCTGGCTTCAGGTCGAAAAAGTAATTTTTATTTCGATGGAAAACAGACCACCCTCCATTCACGTGGTGGCTTACTGGTGGGGCAGGCTTTCTGGGAAGAGGTGAAGCAGTTTGGTGAGACAATTGATGGGGTTGGTGGTTTGACTCTTGGTGCTGATCCGATTGCCACAGCAACCTCAATTGCCGCTCAACTGGAAGGGGTCAATGTCCACGCCTTTATTATCCGCAAAGAACCGAAAGGGCACGGAACCGGTCAGTGGCTGGAAGGCCGGAAGAACCTTCCCCCTGGCTCAAAAGTTGTTATTGTTGAAGATGTGACCACCACTGGAGGTTCTTCAATGAAGGCTGTCGAACGGGCGCAAGCAGAGGGTCTTGAGGTGGTTGGAATTGTCACTCTGGTTGATCGTGAAGAGGGGGCTCGTGAAGCGATTGAAGGGGCAGGGCAGGTGTTGCGGACAGTTTTTACTAAATCTGAGGTTGTTAGTTAACAAACTCACTGGTTGTTTGGTTCAACAGACATCCTCCCGGCTTTGCCGTGGGGATGTCTGTTATATTGTATATTGGTCTTTGGTCAGCTTTAGAATGACAACCGCAATCAGAATGATCGTGGCAAGAACATAGAGAGGGATCGTAAAACTCCCGGTTTTGTCATAAAAATATCCGGCAAAGAGTGGTGCTACCGCGCCGGGGATATTAGCAGAAAAAAGCCAGCCATAAATTGAACCCACCTTGTCTGCTCCCCAGACTCTGGCAACTGAACCAGCATAGATCACCAGAACCCCGCCATAATTAAACCCGGCGATAGCGGCAAAAATCTGTAAGCCAATCGGAGATGTGACAATCAGGGGAGAGGCAAATAGAAGGAGTGCCTGCGCCAGAAGGTTCAGCTGAATGATGCTGCGACTATTGAATCGATCAAATATCCCACCCCAGGCGACTCTGCCGATGGCATTGGCAATGGCAAAAAATGAGACGGCACTGACCCCGGTCATCAGTGTTGCCGTTTTATAGAATTCCTTGATATTGGCGTTAATGGCAAAACCAGCAGCGAGTCCGGTAAACATAGCAAAATAGAGAATGATGAACCTTTTGTCGGTCAGAACCTCACGGAAGCCGAGCTTAATCGTACCTGCTTTGGAAAAATTGGGTGGATTTCGCATGAAAAAACCTGAAAACACAATAAGAATCATGAAGATGACACCAAAATAACCAAACAGAGTAAACGGGGTCAGGCCGAGCTTTAACATGTATCCTGCTGCGGTACTGACCAGAGCGGCACCACCACCAAATCCAGCCACGGCAACGCCAGTCACCAGCCCCTTGTTGTTGGGGAACCACTTTATACAGGTCGAGATCGGGACAATGTAGGCAATCCCGGCACCGATCCCGGCAATTACACCGTTACCGAGAATCGTATAAGTAAAATTGTGAATACCAAAGGAAGAGATGATCCAGCCACTGCCGAACAGTAGCCCGCCACTGATAGCGGCAATTCGTGGCCCGATTTTATCCACCAGAGTACCGGAGAAAATCATTGTCAGCGGAAAGATAAAATAAAAGACCGAAAAGGGAATTTGCGCCTGGGTCTGAGTGATTCCCACCAATATTTTCAAATTTTGCACATAGACTGACCAGGAGTAGGTTGCACCGAGGCAGAGTTGCATCAGTAAGGCGGAGAGGATAATCATGATTCGCATACGATTCTCCTGAGTAGAAGGGATTTGGCAGAATCAACCTAGGTCTATTTTTAAATATTGTCAATGGACTGTTTTTACTGTTATACGAAACAATAACTGAGGGATGTGATCGAGTTGAGGTTGGCAATGGACAAGCAGGAAAAGATATCAGGCGATACGGTGGCATGGGAGGCAATCTGCGAACATTGCGGGCGCTGCTGTTATGAGAAGTATGAGTATCAAGGGAGGATTTTCTATGGCGATACCCCCTGTGAATATCTTGATTTAGAAACTAACCAGTGCCGTATTTATGCGCAGCGCTCTGAGCTTAATCCTGAGTGTGCCCGTTTAACTCCTAAGCTGGTGAAATCCGGCATTTTGCCCCCCGGCTGTCCCTATGTGACGCAGTTGAAACCCTCTGATTCTGACCGGTAATTTCTATTCATTCTGTAAAACCTGATGTAAATTTACGACATTGCCAATCACCAGTAGAGCAGGTTTTTCCGCCTTTAAGGCATCTTCTGGCAGATGTTCCAGGTCGGTAACAACGGTTTTTTGTTCCGGTCTTGATGCGTTGGAAATGATTGCTACCGGGGTGGTTTTTGCGACTCCGCCAGCCAGGGCATTTTCTGAAATTTCTCTGGCAAAA
>JAGGWI010000213.1 GCA_021157505.1 Desulfuromusa sp.
AGGCTGCGATGCTCGGTGGAATGGCAATGAAGTGGCGCTGGCGTGACAAGATGCGGGCTGCAGGCAAGCCCACCGATAAGCCCAACATGGTTTGTGGTCCGGTGCAGATTTGCTGGCACAAGTTCGCACGCTACTGGGACATTGAGCTGCGTGAAATCCCTCTGGGTAAAGATCACCTGGCGATGACCCCGGAAGATGTTATTGCCAACTGTGACGAGAACACCATCGGTGTGGTGCCGACCCTGGGTATTACTTTTACCTGTGTCTACGAGCCGGTCAAGGAGATCAGCGATGCCCTGGATCAGCTGCAGAAAGATACCGGTCTGGATATCCCCATCCATGTTGATGGCGCCAGCGGCGGCTTCCTGGCCCCCTTTGTTGAGCCTGAGCTGGAGTGGGATTTCCGCTTGCCACGGGTCAAATCTATCAATGCTTCGGGACATAAATTTGGTCTGGCACCCTTGGGTGTGGGTTGGGTTATCTTCCGCGATAAGGAAGACCTCCCTGAGGACTTGATTTTCAGAGTTAATTATCTGGGTGGCGATATGCCGACCTTTGCACTTAATTTCTCTCGACCGGGTGGGCAGATTATCGCCCAGTATTACAACTTCCTCCGTCTGGGAAGAGAAGGTTATCGCAAGATTCAGGAGGCCTGTTACGACACCGCTCTATACCTGTCGAGTGAAATTGAAAAACTGGGGCTGTTTGACATTATCTACGACGGCAAGGGTGGTATTCCGGCTATGTGCTGGTCGCTCAAAGAGGGGGTCAATCCCGGTTTCAATCTCTATGACTTATCTGACCGGATCCGGATGCGTGGCTGGCAGATTTGTGCCTACAGTATGCCGCCCAATCGGGAGGATCTGGTGGTGATGCGGATTCTGGTTCGTCGTGGTGTTAGCCGTGATCTGGCCGATCTGCTGGTAACTGATTTGAAGGTCTGTCTCGACTACTTCGAGAGAAACCCGGTGGTCAACCAGGGCAACGCATTGGACTCTGGCGGCTTCAAGAGCTCCTGATCTTAAGATGTTTCCATTCTGGCACTATCGAAGCGTGGGTCGATTGCTTCGATAGTGCCATTTACAGGAGAATCATTATGAAAGAATTGAATAGGCTCCCCGGGAAGAACACAGTTCGATCTGTGACGCTTGGAATTGTCTCAGTCCTGGCCTTTTTTATCATTCTGACGGCAGGCAACGTTCTGGCCAGTGGACCTGATCAGAACACGACGAAACAGAGCAGCATCGGCATGCACGATGATGGCTCGATGATTCTTCTGCCCGCAGCAGACACTAAAAAGGACGCCAAAAGTTCTTCGGCCAAGGCGACCAAATCTGCCCCAACCAAGGCAAAAGCCTCCCCGGCCAAAGGAAAAGAGGCCAAGGCCCCTGAAAAGCATTACGGACCGATCGGTTCGATTTTCGCTTTCCTCGGATCAAACATATTTGTGTTCCTTTTCCTCTCCCTGGCCCTCGGCTATCCGCTTGGCAGTGTGACTGTTAAAGGGATTAACCTGGGAGCAACCGCCGGTACCCTGATCGTGGGTATTGCGATGTCGTTGACCGCTTTTATGGCCTATGGCATCACCTACACGGCACCGGGTCTGGTTTTGACGATCTTTCTGCTGCTGTTCATGTATGCCATCGGTATGAAGGTTGGTCCGCAGTTCTTTTCCGGGATCGCTCGCGGTGGGATGGATTTTGTGGTCATTGGTTTAATTGTGGCCTTCTCCAACTTCCTGATCTGTTTTTTCGGTGCCAAGATGGCTGCCCTTGCCCCCGGATATAGTGCGGGGATCATCTCCGGTAGTTATACCGTCACCGCCGTTATCGGAGTCGCCCAATCTGCGGTTAGCACCGGAGCCGTCAACTTGCCTGCGGGTGTTACAGCAAATGCTGTCGGCGCCAACCTGGCTGCCGGTTATGCGGTTGCCTACGTTCTCTCATCAATTTTCACCATTCTGGTGATCAAGTATCTGCCGATTGTCTGTGGTGTTGATCCCGTAAAAGCTGGTAAAGATGCTGAAGCATCATTCGGTGCCGGTGAGGATGACGAGGCTCTGCCGGGCAGTGTCGGCACCTCGATTCTGGGCAACTCGCCGATGGAAATTCGGGCCTACAAAGTTGAACATCAGGAACTCGTCGGTCAAGCGGTTGAGGACCTGTTCCATAAATATCCCCATGCGGCGATCCTCAAGATTGTTCGTGGCGATAAAGTGATTTCGGCGTTGGAAAATCCAACCCTTGAAATGGATGATATTATTGGTGTTCGCGGGAGATATGCTTCTCTGATCAGCAACGCTGGAAAGGTTGTTGGTACCGAGGTTGATGAGCCACGGGTGCGCAACGTTATAATCGAAGTGGCTGACGTTTACGTTGGCAAAAGCGAATACGCCGGCAAGACCATTGAGGATCTGGGACAGTTGATCGGTTTCGGTCTCTACCTCAAGTCACTTTTCCGTGGTGGAACGCAGATTCCCCACCTGCCGAAAACGGTTATTGAGAAGGGCGATGTGCTCCGTCTCGCCGGTCCAAAATTGTGCGTCGAGCATGCTGCTAAAAAATTAGGTGGTAAGCCGATCATCGAAGGGACCGTTACTGAAACTGTTTGGTTGGCAGCAGCTATGGTGATCGGTTATCTGGTGGGTCATGCTAGTGTCAAGTTGGGTGGTATCCCATTTGCCCTGGGAACTTCTGCCGGCTGTATGATTTCCGGAATTATGTTCTCCTGGTGGCGGACTAAAAACCCGTCCTTTGGTGGACCAATGAGTGAAGGAGCGCGGAGTTTCATGCAGGATATCGGCCTTAACCTGTTCATCGCAGTATTGGCGGCCAACGTTGGGCCGAAGATACTTAATTCCTTCCAGGGGACAGTGGTTATCTGGATTGCGGTCATCGGTCTTCTCGGGGCGTTGGTCCCACCGATTCTGGCCTGGATCTACGGTTTCTACTTCCGCAAGATGAATCCGGCGATTCTGCAAGGTGCTGTCGCGGGTGCCCGTAACCACACGGCATCAATGAAGGCCGCGCAGGAGATCTGTCAAAGTGATATCCCGGCAGTCGGTTATCCGGTCCCCTATGCGATAACTTCGGCATTGGTTCTGGTTCTTGGTTATATGGCGATGGTTCTGTATTAAGATCGTTGCGAAATCAGCATGAGGGGATGTGGGAGGATGCTATCGGCATCCTCCCACAGATAAAAAAGACAGGGAGAAATGCTTCTTGTCTTTTTGAAGTTAGTCCGGCAGGCTGTCGGGCTACCCATGAACTGGCTGCAAATCCGTTTGTTTGGCTCATTTTTTAGCTCCTTTTTGCCCCATAGCTATGGCTATGAGCCTGCAAACGAGCTAAAATCTGGTCTCAAACCTCCGAATTTTCGCTTCAGTCCGTATAGTCCGACAGCCTCCTAGAAGGGTCAACGTGATGCCCGAGAAAAATAAGCCGGTACAAATTGCGGTCAACGTCATGCGGGCACGTTTGACGGTGATCGGCTTCAATATCGCGATCGTATCGTTTCAGATCGTTCAGCTTAATAATCTATCGGGTGGAATCAGGGTCCCCGGTATAAATCATGGAGTGCATATCGGAGCCGATATCGCGCTCTTTATGGCTTTGGCACTCTCCCTTCTCGCAATGATTGCATTTCTGGTTTCCGGCTCATTCGATGAGGTGGGGGTTTGCAATCACTGGTCCTTTGTGGCTGGTGACTTGCTGATGTATCTGGGGTTAGCCCATACGGCATCAGGTTTCTTCGCTCCATTGGGGATGGCAATCGCAGCGTTTGTTGCCAAACTTCCGGATCACGCCACGGAGATTTTTATTCTCCATGGTGCGGTGCTGCTTGTCGGTGGGATGGCGTGGTTTCTTGCCATCTACGTTGGCCCGGTAGTTTCATTACTGCGATCCCCCTTTTCCCGCCATATCAATATCACCCTTGGGATCGCATATTTATCTCTATTACTCGGTCTCTGCTGGGTCAGTTCTCAAGCCACTCTGATTGAAGTAGCAGGTTCCGATGAGAAAGCTGGCGCGGTGGCGCGTACGCTGATCGAACTGGTGCAGCCGTTCCGGTGGTAATCGGTTACCAATATGATATAATTCCAGATCAGGCACAAAGGAGATGTTAACAAATAAAGTCGTGTTTTAGTTTATTTCACGTTCCAGAAAAAACTTGAATAAGGAGGACAACTTATAATGAAAAGAAAAATGTTATTAGGTTTTATCGGGTTGTTGCTGGCTTTTCAGTTGCCTTTAGCGGGTCCGGCTTTTGCCGCAGGGGGTATTGATGCAGAAACTGTTGCCAGGCTGGAGGGTTTGATCAAGGCGCAACAACAGCAGTTGGAACGACAACAACAACAGTTGGAAGCCTTACAGCAACAGGTGGGGCAATTCAAGCAAACAGTGACCGAGACCCAGGCTCAGGCCAAGGAAGCCAAGGCGGTTGCAGATGAGATGAAGACCGCCAATCTTGATCCGGTGAAGAAGGGTGTCACGTCCGGGTCGGAGAAGGTCAAGCTGGCCATCTCGGGTCAGGTTAACCGTGCCATGAACGTCGTTGGTGACGGGGATAATACCGAAGCCTACTTTGTTGATAACGGTGCCAGTGGCAGTCGCTTTCGGCTGGTTGGTAGCGTAAAGCTGGATGAAGATTTAACCCTCGGCACAAGAGTGGAACTTGGATTTTCTCCGAATGCCTCCTCAAAGGTCGATCAGGACACTATGGATAGCGGTGACTCTTTCGACCAACGCTATTCGGATGTATCACTTGAGAGCAAGCGCTTTGGCAAGATTTTTCTCGGCAAGGGGGATACCTCCTCAAATAACAGTGCTGAGGTCGATCTGTCGGGAACCGATGTGGTTCAATACGCCAGCATCGCCGATATTGCCGGGGGGATGCAGTTTGTTGAGTCCAAGGGTAATGATTTGTCGGGGATCAGTGTTTCTGACGCATTTAAAGATTTTGATGGTTTGAGTCGTAAAAGTCGCCTCCGTTATGACACCCCGACCTTCTATGGGGCTCATCTCTCGACCTCATGGATCAGTGACAAGCGCTGGGATGCTTCCGCATGGTGGGGTGGAAAAGGTTATGGTTTTAACGTTGTCAGCGCCGCAGCTATGGCTTACATCAATACCGAAAAAAATGGGGAAGATTCAGATTGGCAATATGATGGTTCCCTGTCCGTTCTGCATGAGAAGACCGGGTTGAACTTGACTTTCTCTGCCGGTATCCAGGATGTAGATAAACAGGATGATCCATCCAACCTCTGGGTTAAAGCTGGCTGGAGAACCGATCTAACCGATTATGGCACAACTTCTTTCGGTATCGATTATGGCAAATCAAACAATCTTGTTGATGGTCGTGATGATGGCTATTCGGTTGGTGCAACGGTGGTTCAGCTCTTTAATGATTACGGTGCAGAATTCTATGCACAGTTCCGGGTTTTCTCCCTCGACCATGATGATAAGAATGTCCAGAACCTTAACGTGGCCACCGTCGGTACCAGGGTTAAGTTTTAGTGGATTGGTTTAAGTTGATTCGTCGCAGTATCCTTTGGCTTCTGCTGTTGCTGATCATTTCCAGCTGCTCTGGAATGGAGCCTTATGCGCCAGTCAATCATCGTGAAGAAGGCCCGGAGAGTGGACTTTTCTCCGGGCCGGACGGCGATTTTGTTATTTATCGAAAAACCGAGGAGAAGAGTGTTGATAAGGTGAAAAAAGAGACCCCGGAGACTTTGAACCAAGATTGAGTAAACTCGGGACTGTCCCCAGCTCCATCGGGGGCTGTCCCAGATGTTTACGGACTATGAAACTGAGATGGTTCGCGTCGCAAAATCCTGAGATAAGTCAGCGGTGTCCGGTTAGGTAATTGCAGGTTTTGCATCTGGCATAAAAATCCCCCTCAATCCCCCTTTTTCAAAGGGGGAAGTTTAAAAACACCCCTCTTTGGCAAAGAGGGGCCAGGGGAGATTCGAAAATCTGGATTAAATGCTGTTCTGTTTAGTTGTGGATATTTAAGGACGATGAAGCTGCGGTGGGTTGCGTCGCAAAATCCTGGGACAGCTCCATTCGGGGACAGTCCCGAGTTTGCTTTTTTGAGTCATTGTTGGAAAGGATTTATTTGATGAAGAAGGGTGGGCTCAAGGAACTGGTGGGTGCAACTAGCACCCCTCTGGCTTCAATCTTTGGCAGTGGCTTTCTGGTCATTGTCCCGATCCTGGCGGGTGCGGTTGGAGCGTACTCGGTGGTTGCCATGGCGGGGGTTTGCGCTCTTGCCTGTGTGGTCGGAAGTGTGATCCGCTACAATATCATCAACGTCGAACCGGTTCTGGCAGGTCACCCTTCTGAGGTCACCCTCTCCCTGGAACGGACCGCAGATTTCGCTCTGGTCCTTGCTTACATTATTTCGGTCTGTCTCTATCTGCACATTCTCTCCTCTTTTGTGCTGGGTAGCCTCCATCTGGACTCTGAGCTTAACGAGAATCTCCTGACTACGGGGATCGTTCTTGTTATTGCTGTGATCGGGCTCACCAAGGGTCTAGATGACCTTGGTATATTGGAGAAGTGGGCACTTTACATCACCTTTCTTATTATTATCCTGCTGATTGCCGGTTTTGCCAACTATGACTGGAATGCCTGGCGGTCAGCTGCGGGATTCTCTCTTCCCAAGGCACAATCACATAGCCCCTGGGAGATACTGACGATTATCGCCGGAACCCTGATTGTCGTGCAGGGTTTTGAGACGACACGCTATCTGGGTAAGGAATTTGATACTGCCACCCGGGTCAGAGCTTCCCGCTGGTCGCAGATTATTTCAACCATCGTCTACCTGGTGTTTATTGCTGTGGCGCTACCCGTTGTCCACACCCTGAAGGGTCATTATGACGACAACAGCCTGATTGCCCTGGCAGGTACCGCATCGGCTCTGCTGGTCGTGCCGCTGGTTATTGCCGCCGCTTTGAGCCAGTTTTCCGCTGCAGTGGCTGACACCATTGCTGCGACCGGTAACATGGAAGAAATGACCCATGACCATATCAAGGCTAGATGGGGAACCATCACCGTGGCCATGGGTGCTATTGCGCTGACGTGGTCGGCCAACACCCTCGAAATTGTCGCAATCGCCTCCCGGGCCTTTGCTTTCTATTACATGCTGCAATGTCTGGTGGCTTTCACCGTGAGTAAATCAACGCTTCAGCGGGCTGCTATGCTGGCTATCGCGGCAGTGCTGGCTTTCATAACAATTTTTGCAGTCCCTGCGAGTTGAGAGATCACAAAAAAAGTGGTTTGCAATTGCCGTCCCAAGAAGGAACAGCATGATCCTTTCGAGAAGAGTGAAAGAATCGATCAAAACAGCTTTGGCGATGGCCATTGCCTACGCTATTGCTCTGCAAGTGGGTTGGGACAGACCTTACTGGGCTGCCTTTGCGGTTGGTATGATCTCTTTGCCGGCGGCCGGTGCATCATTGAACAAAGGGGCCTTGCGGATGCTCGGTACGTTGGTGGCCGGTGTGGTGGCGCTGATATTGGTCGGTCTGTTTTCCCAGGAACGCTGGTGGTTCATGATCGTACTTTCCGTTTATCTCGGAATTTGTACCTACATGATGATGGGCAAGAAGAATCAGTATTTTTATCAGGTCTGTGCCTTCGTCTGTGTGATTATCTGTTTCGACGGAGCCGGAGACCCGGTTAACAGTTTCAATACCACTATGACACGCATCCTGGAAACCGGCATGGGGATCATGGTCTATTCTTTGATTATAGTTTTCCTGTGGCCGATCAATACCCGCGATGATCTCAACAAGACCAGCCTGCAACTGCTCTCGGCCCAGCGCGAGCTGTTCAGTACTTACCGGTTGATGCTTGCTGGCAAAGGATCAGATGAGAGTTCACAATTTCAACGTGAACAGGCGGTTCAGGCGTTGACCAAGCTGGAACCAATCCTGGTTGCGGCTGAGGCGGATAGCTATGACGTCTGGGCTGTCCGGCGGCATTGGCAGCGTTTCCTCCATGAGTCAACGCGGTTGGTCGAGATCCTGATGCGTTGCCAGGCAAACTTTGCTGATATCGAAAAGTTCAACTGGCAAAGGGTTCTTCCCGGGGTGAAGTCTCTGGGGGCGGAACTTGATATGCGTTTTGAGCTGATTCAGGGCATGCTGG
>JAGGWI010000089.1 GCA_021157505.1 Desulfuromusa sp.
CAAGCTTTTCAGCGAGGAAGTTATTACCGGCAGCAAGTCGGATCTGGATCTGGAGTTGAGTGGTCAGGGGGATTCGGCCAAAGCTCTGGCTGCAAGTCTGAATGGTGAGATTACCTGGACCGCTGGAGCGGGTCTGATTCAGTATGATGCTGGTCTGGTCGGTTCAAGCCTGCTTTTCGGGATTGCAAGAAAGTTAAATCCTCTGGTTAAAGATGATAAAAATATCAAGTTAAAGTGTTGGGTGCTCCACTATGATATTGTGGATGGCATTGCCACTACGGATAAGAGAATTGCGTTCGACTCTGACAAATTGCAACTGCTGGGGACCGGCTCAATCAATTTTAAAACTGAAGAAATAAAGCTGCTGGTGAGTTCCAATGCGAAAGTTGCAGAGTTTATTCAGGTTGCTGGTTCCCTGGCTGATCCACAAATTCAATTGAATCCGGTCGGGGTTCTCAAGGAAGGGGCTTCTCTGGGGGTTGCTATTTTTACTCTTGGAATTTCCAAAGTTGTTGAGAGCGCCATTCATTGGGCTCGAAGTGGTACCAGCCCATGTGAAATTGCACGACGAGAGTCGGCGAAGAAGAAATAATAAGATGAAAAAGATTGATCAGCTAACTGCTTGATATCGAGGGATAAAATTGGACGCTCGAAGGAATCTTATGATCCACAAGGTTGTTGCCGTCGGCGTAAAAATTTTCCGGCTGATCCTACTTCTCTCGGCCACATTACTGCTGGCCTGGGCATTAGAATCAAGGAGGATACCCCCGTTTTGTTTTCTCTCACTGGCCGAATTTAGTTCCTGATCCCTTTTCCAGATGCCACCATTCCCTTATTAAAATCAAAACCATCCTTCAGGTGAGAAAGTGTCCTCGTTCTTATTCCCTCAAGCCTCAGTGCGCCGGGCAGAAGGGGTGGTGTCTCGGAGCTCTTTCAGCCTCTCAGTCTCGCTCAGCAAGAAGTTCAACTGACACCAGCGGCAGGTGCATCTCGTAAAGACTGTTCAGCACTCCGACAAGTTCGGATTGATCCATTGCTGGTCCGACAAGTACTGCCAGCGGAGAGATATTTCCGGAAAGCTGGTTACTGATGTGCATGTCATTAAAACGCTCGGACCAACTTTCATCGAGATAGCCCTTGACGCAGACGCGATAGCGCACCGGCAAACTGAAGGTCAAATCATTCCCTGTTTTAGAGGATGTCATTTTTCAAAATCCTTCCGTCTGCCAAACATCTCGATCGGTATGGCAGTATTGAGCGTGGTGGGAGGTCCTGGACTGCGGAGCCATCGAATCTAATGACAACATGACCAGGGGTATCTCCTGATGATTAATCAACAGCATCACTTGAAAACTCTTTTACTTCTGCTGACCCGCCGCGTAACCTTTTTGATAGGCAGCGTCCTTCGACTTTTGATCCTTGTCGTACAAGTAACCACCGGCCTACCGGCCACCGCGCCGATTGCAGCACCACTGAGTGTCCTCTGTTGCATATCAGCTCTTAACAGGCTGGCAACCCTTTTTTTGTTTATTTTTATGCGTTCAGGGGAACGATGTTGCCACTGATACTACAATGGGAATTATGAATTTTGAATCACCAGAGAATGGGGAGAAAGTGGGGATAAAATGAGGGTGGGGATCAATATACCAACGCTCTGAAGGGACCCCGTGCAGCCAACCTTTTCGTTTAGCCTGGCGACAGGATTTTCAGGGTAATGGCCTTGGCAACCGCATCTCGGCGAGATTTGACACCAAGTTTCCCACGGATGTTTTTTGTATGGCTTTTTACCGTATCGGTGGAGATGCACATCTGGTCGGCGATCTCTTTGTCACTGAGTCTCTGCTCTAGAAACAGCAGTATCTCGTATTCCCGGTTGGTCAGAACCTCCCGCCATTCGGTCGCCTCAGTCTTTGTACCGGATTCTACTGGCGCAGATTGATCAACCACATCAGAGTGCCGGCGGTTAGTAGAGGCGGCAAGTTGCAGGCCTGCGATCCACCCTTTGGTCTGTTCCATCCGACTTGATACTGTCTCTGGGTCGATTTTACCCCCCTGGGCGCATTCCAGAAAGGTCGTCGCTTCTGCCGCAGAAAAAAGCAGCTCATTAGCACGAATTTCATTTATATCGTTATTGGCCCGCAACAGAGTCAATGGCAGAAAAGGGGCTCTTGGGCTGATAATGACCAAATGCAACTTGCTCAAGGGATTCTTCAGCAATTGACTGAGCAGATCATGGACCGATTTGTTTTCAATCAGATGATAGTTATCTATGGCCAGGATAAAGCGCTGCGGAATTTGTTCGATGTCATTGGCCAAAACATCGGCCAGGATCGAAACCGGCGGTTGGTTAGCCGCTTCGACCAGCAACCGGAAATTTGGGCAGCAGTCCGGGAAGAGAGTGCAAATTGACGCCAACAGGACTTCAAAAAATCGGCGCGGAGCGTTGTCATCGCTGTCGGCAGTCAGCCAGGTACTGGGTGTGTCGCAATGTGCCAGCCAGTCGCTGATCAGGGTGGTTTTGCCGTATCCGGCAGGGGAGGTGACCAGGGTCATTTTCTTCCCACAGGCGCTCTCCAGTTTCTCGATCAATTGCTGACGATGGACAATCGTTGTGGTCAACCCGGGGCGTTGCAGTTTGCCGGCGAGTTGGTGAGAATTTGCGGCCGAAGCCTCATCTGTCCCCGCTCCTTGTCTTAATCGAGACAACACGATCTCGGTAATATCCGCACTGAGATATGACTTTCCCTCGCGAATAACATTGATTGCTTTGATCAGCTCTTCCGGAGCGCTCTCTTTCAAGAGGTAACCGACCGCCCCGGCCTCGAGCATGTTTTCAACATATTGCCGGCCGGAATGAATCGACAACGCCAGGATCTTGGTCTGCGACGACTCGGCAAGGATCTTCCGGGTTGCATCAATGCCGTTGAGATTCGGCATATTAATATCCATGACCACAATATCCGGTGTGAGTTCACGCACCCGGTCGATCGCCTCCTGGCCATCATTCGCCTCGCCAACCACGCTCAGCCCCTCTTCCGAATTGATCAGCAGGCGTAACCCTTTGCGCAACATCGGATGATCGTCGACGAGCAGGATATTTGTAGTCGTGGTCATGTGGTCTCCTTTGCCGAGTCGCTGCATGGAGCCATCAGAATAATGGTGGTGCCATGATGCACCCTGGAGTTGATCACCATAGAGCCACCGAGGTCGGTCATCCGCTCCTCGATACTGAACAGCCCTAAACCACCCTCGTTACTGACGTTTCGCTTCACCTGTTCAGGATTGAAGCCAATCCCGTTGTCTTTGACCGTAACCCGGACGGCGTTGTCTTCCTGCTCGAGAAGAACGCTGACCTTGTCCGCACGGGCATACTTGACGATGTTGGTCAAGAGTTCCCGCACGCTACGGAACAGGAC
>JAGGWI010000143.1 GCA_021157505.1 Desulfuromusa sp.
GTCAGGGTCCGCCAGGGGACCAGCCGTTCGACATTGAGAGTGTACGCAGCATAAGCCCGACCATTGTTGGTCAGTCCGCTCCAGCAGGGGCTGGTCAGCAACCGTCTCGGTTGCCGATCCAGATCGCTGAAGGTGGTGCGGATGGCGCGAGTATCAGCGGCCAGATCAACCAGCGGCATGCCGACTTTTTCCTCTTTGGCCAAGAAGGCCCGGTGGGCAATTTCACCATTGGTTTCCGGAGCCAGGTGCAGGATCACGTTGGCCGCATCCTTGGCATTGGCCAGCGATGGATAGGTCTTACCACCCCACTTTTCGGTCGGGTTGGTTTTGACCAGTTCATCGTAAAAGTCCTCGATCTGCCAGGACAGGCCGTGGGCACCAATACCGTTATTACGGGCGCCGGGGCCGAAGGAGATAAAGCGCTTGTAGAGGTTGACGTAGTCCCGTTCGACCACTACCAGTCCGGGCATGGTCTTGCCGGGGATCGCCTCGCACTCGCCTTTACTCCAGTCCTTGATTTCCGGTTGTGCCATTTCTGCCGGGGTATCGTGGGCCAAGGGCACCGAAACGATATCGCGAACCGGTTCTGGCAGGTGGGTCTCGGACAGTTGACTGACTTTTTTTGCCAGATCTTTGAAGATGTCCCAATCGCTCTTCGATTCCCAGCAAGGCGGTACTGCTTCCTGCAACGGGTGAATAAAGGAATGCATGTCGGTGGTATTCAGATCGTCCTTTTCGTACCAGGTCGCCGTCGGCAGAACGATGTCCGAATAGACGGCCGACGTATCCATACGGAAGTTGATGTCGATGATCAGGTCGAGTTTGCCCTCCGGGGCATCCTTGTGCCAGACCACTTCTTTGACCGACTCTTCGGCGGTTTCCGGGGCGACGGTACTGGAATGGGTGCCGAGATAATGCTTGAGGAAGTATTCGTGCCCCTTGGCACTTGACATCAGGGCGTTACCACGCCAGATGAACCAGACCCGTGGCCAATTTTCCGGCGCATCCGGATCTTCGACGGCAAACTTCATATTCTTGTCTTTTAACTGTTGAACCGTCCAGTCGACGATTTCCTGGTCACTTTTGGCCCCGGCGCTCTCGGCCTGCTTGACCGCTTCGGTCGGACTGCGGTCGAACTGGGGATAGAAGGGCAGCCAGCCGTTGCGCACCGCCCGTACCTGCTGGTCCATGGTGTGCCCCGCAGTGATCTCGTTGTGTTCCGCTACTGCGTTGACCCGCACTTCGTCAGCGGTCCGCTCATAGCGCCACTGATCGCTGTGGACATAGTGGAACGAGGGGGTATTCTGGAAACGAGGCGGTTTCGACCAGTCAAGGGCCCCCATAATGGTCGCCCAGGGAGCAATCGGCGCCAGTTTTTCCTGACCAACATAATGGTTGAGGCCACCGCCGTTCTTACCGACACAACCACACAGCATCAACGCAGCGATCCCGGCGCGATAGAGCAGGTTGGCGTGGTACCAGTGGTTGACACCGGCACCGATGATGATCGAACACTTGCCTTCGGTGGTTTCCGCCGTCGAAGCCCACTCGCGGGCGAACTGGACAACATTAGCGCGGTCGATGCCAGTAAATTTTTCCTGCCAGGCCGGAGTGTAGGCCCGCTGCTCGTCATCGTAACTCTGCGGATACTCTCCTGCGAGACCGCGGGTGACGCCAAACTGAGCCATCAGCAGATCAAATACAGTGGTGACCGGCACCCGGCCGTCAGCGGTTTCCAGATACTGAACCGGGACGCCGCGACTGCTCCGACTGGCGTTGGAAAAGTCGTCAAAACTGACCTCTAAAACCTCTGCTTCGTTGCCAAGCAACGACAGCGCCGGAGCGATATCGCTGCCGTCCTGCCCGTCCTTCATCTGCAGGTTCCACTCGCCTTTTTTCTGCTGCCAGCGGAACCCGAGAGTGCCGAGCGGCATCTTCGCCTGACCCTGATCCTCATCCCATACCAGGTATTTGAAACCGCTGTTCTCTGCCTCTTTATAGGGTTCGATACTGGCGGCGGTCGCCATCCGACCCGCCCGGTAAACACCATCTTTTTCCGTTAAATGAACCAAAAAAGGCGTGTCAGTGTAGCGCTTCAAGTAGTCCATAAAGTAGGGCGTTTTGGCCTTATGATGAAATTCACTGAGAATGACATGGTTGACCGCCATCCAGAAAGCGCCGTCCTGCCCCGCGTGAGCCGGAATCCACCAGTCGGCATGCTTCGAAGTCATGCTGAAGTCGGGAGAGAGGACAGTAACCTTGGAACCGTTGTGCCGGGCCTCAACCAGAAAGTGGGCATCCGGGGTGCGGGTCATGTTGACGTTTGAGCCGACGACAGCAATATATTTACTGTTGTACCAGTCGGCACTTTCCGAAACATCGGTCTGCTCGCCCCAGACCTCGGGCGAGGCATTCGGCAGATCGCAGTACCAGTCGTAAAAACTCAGGTTGACGCCACCCAGCAGTTGCATGAAACGGGAACCGCCGGCAAAGCTGAGCATCGACATAGCCGGAATCGGCGAGAAACCGATCAGGCGGTCGGCACCATGTTTTTTAATCGTATAGATGGTTGAGGCAGCAATGAGCTCCTCCGCCTCATCCCAGCTGGCCCGGCGAAATCCGCCTTTGCCTCTGGCCTGTTGATAGCTTCTACGCTTCGACGGGTCTTCCATGATCGACGCCCAAGCGGCAACCGGATCTTCATGTTCTGCTTTGGCGGCCCGCCAGAGATCGATGAGTACACCGCGCAAGTAGGGATATTTAACCCGCAGCGGGCTGTAGAGATACCAGGAGAACGAGATTCCCCGCTGACAGCCGCGTGGCTCGTAGGGGGGGATGCCGTCTTCGAGCGGCGGATAATCGGTCGCCTGCAGTTCCCAGCCGACAATACCGTCCTTGACGTGCACGTTCCAAGAGCAGCTCCCGGTACAGTTGACCCCGTGGGTACTACGCACCACCTTGTCGCACTGACTCCGGTTCCTGTAGAATTCTTCCCACGCCCTCGCCTTTGGATCGATAATATCTTTAATCCAACTCATCTCAGCCCACCTTTATTCATGAGGTTTCGGTGTTGGTCAATCAGTGGTTGCCGCGTTGCACGCATGCGTCTTAGTCCGACCAGAAAGGTCAATCCGAGCAGAATTGCAACGCCGACAATGACCAGCAGAAGCAACTTGCCGGTACCTGGGGTTGCAGAGAGCTCTGAGGTTTGTTGCAGGAAGGCGGTCAGGTCGGCCTGCTCTGTTTCAATCAGGGGCCGGCTTTCATAGATTGCTTCCATGCTCGGAAAGGCCAGCGACTGCAGCACCCCTTCAACACCCTCACGTCCATAATCATCGTAAAGAGTGCTGAGATCCGGTCCGTAGTTGGCACCGTCAGCCATCCCGAAACCGGTCAGATTGTGACAGGCCAGACAGGGGGCGCCACCATTGCTGAAGGCAGTCTTGCCGACAAACAGCGCCTTACCTTGTTCGGCATCACCGGCTGCAAAAACTGTTACTCCTGAACACAGCAGCATCAGGGCAACCACTGTGGTAGAGAGAAACCTGCATCCCGACATAGAGCTCTCCTTTGGTTGGCAATAAACAAATTCATGCGAAATAACTTGAGAAAATAAAGAAATTAGATCGTCATTAAGTGCCGGTGCTTGTAGGCGTGGAGGCAATCTTAATGATAGCAGACATTCAGTTGTTGACAATGCGCCTTTGTTTTGCTGATTTATATTCTTGAGTTGTTTTCACGAATCGTACCAAGGAAGGGCTGATGGCTGTAAATTATTGAAAAATAAAGATAATACTTTGTTGATTGACGTGAGTCTAAAGGCTGGAATCCTGTTCACCGGATCTAAACGTTACCAAGACGATACATTTAATGAAAAATGCTACTAAAACGTAACATTATTGGCAAGATCATAACGCTGCATTTTTTCCCAGAGGGTCTTACGGGAGATGCCGAGAGCCTTGGCGGTCGGTATTTTTTTACCCGCATTATTGATAAGAGCTTGCTGGATCAACTCTCTTTCAATGCCACCGAGAGCCTCTTTGAGGGTATTCGCCCCGAGGCTGTAACCGGAGGGTGCTAGTAATGCACTGTCACGCAGATCGGCGGGCAGATCCGCAGGCAGAACTATCTCTCCCTGTCCCAAGGCGACGGCTCGCTCCATGGCATGTTGCAGTTGTCGGACATTGCCGGGCAGCGAGTGGCGCAACAGCAGGTCGCGAGCCGGAGCGGAGAGTTGCCGTAGCGGCTTTTTCATCTTGTCAGCAAAGTGCTTGAGAAAGGCCTCGGCCAGGGGAATGATATCCTCATGCCGTTCACGTAGTGGCGGCACTTCGAGGCTGATAACATTGAGGCGATAAAAGAGATCTTCGCGGAACCTGCCTGCAGCCACCGCTTCGGCCAAGTTACTGTTAGTTGCGGCAACGATTCGCACGTCAACATTGATTTCATGTCGACCACCGACCGGGTGCACAATTTTGTCCTGTATGACTCGCAGTAGCTTAACCTGCGCTGCCAGCGGTAATTCGCTGATTTCATCGAGAAACAGGGTGCCACCAGCCGCTGAGACAAACTTCCCCTTGTTGTCTGTATGGGCTCCGGTAAAGGCTCCACGGGTGTGACCGAACAGCTCCGACTCGATCAGGTTTTCTGGCAGAGCACCACAGTTAATTTTGACCAGTGGTTGGCTGCTGCGCGGACTGAGGCTGTGGAGCAAGTCGAGGATACACTCTTTACCGGTACCACTTTCTCCGCTGATCAGCACCGTCGAATCGAGTGGCGCAACCGCTTCGAGAGTCGACAGCAGTCGCTTCATCATCGGGCTGCTGAAAACCAATGGTGGGCACGATTCTTTGGCGGTCATGGCATGCTTTAAGTGATCAATTTCGTTATTGAGTCGTCGCTGCTCGGTGATGTCACGGCTGATCAACAGGGTGCCGAGAAAGTCACCATGAACATCCATGACGGCAGAATAGACATTTTCGAAACAACGCCCTTGAGCTTGTACGATCCGGTGGCTAATCGGAAGCGTTCCCGATTGCAAGTTGGCGAGAAGTTCACTGATCTGGGGGTGTGCTCTGCGCGGATGGATATCAAAAATGGAACGACCAACGATACGCTCGGCGTTGACTTGACGAATTGTCTCTGCGGCAGGATTACAGAGCTGGATGACGTGTTGACTGTCGAGGTAAATAACCCCATCGCTCATGTGGGAGATGATTGCACGCAGGACATCAGGAACTGGACCCATCGCTTACCCTCTTGTGTAGAATTCGTAACATGAGTTGACATATTACAAGCAGTTAGCTTCAATCACAACCGATTAACCACTAATGCCTACCCGCTGGATGTGGATGGCACCTCACTCTAATCGGTAATTAATGACTGCACTTCTGGCTATGTTACCTTTTTGTGACAAGTTTTGCGAGATAGACTTTGGGACCCGTCTCAATCTGCACGCCATTTTTGGGTCAGAGGCATTGACTGCCACCTGCAAACACACGTACTGACACTGAAAATATTGTCACGTCGTGAGGAACTGTCATCCCGCACCTTTGTTCGGAATACCTAACGACCTCTTGGTCTAAGGGCAAATCACACAGCCCTGGTCGATTAAAAATCGAGGTTCTACTTTTTGATATGACACTTAGAGTATTCAGCTTCAATTTCAAAACTAGTAAGGGTTGATATTTTGCGCTTTCGCATCGAGGTGTTTTATATGGATGGGCAAGGGGAGATTAGGTTGGCTCTCGGTTGGTTTTGAGAGCCTTATCTCGGCTTTAAATGAGATCCGTTCCGGTTTTAATCAGGCCAGGTGTCATTTAAACTTTACTGAATGGACTCGGGCTACAGAGGTTCTGGGCATGTTTGGCGACGGTATTGCAATTCAAACATCTATGGCCAGGATCTGCCATCAGGTCCTTTACCTCCTGTTCTTTCCCCTGCTTCCTTAATTCACACAGATGCTTCCAGTGTCCTGCTGGATCTTTACAGTCGGCTTTCATGGATTCTGGCATATTACCTCCGAATAGATGGGCTCGTGTCTGAGCGTTAATGATATCATCTATGTCCAGCATACGGTAATAGGTTAACCGGGATCTACGCCAAAGAAAGGGGATGACCCTGATACTTTACCGGGGCAGGCCGGGATGTTCGCTTTTGAGCTTGCTCAGCTCCTCCTGATTGTTTGTTATTTGCGGGGGGCTGTCACAACTTGTTAAGGGATGCGAACAACTGCGTACCCCTGCATCTGATAACCAATCACTGAGACAAAACCATTACCCACCTGGTCAATCTCGGGCATGATTGTCCCCTTGTCTACACCCATCACTTTGGCTGCGTAGAGGCATACCTCCAACGTCACTCCAGCCTTTTTCATCTGCCGGAGTGTCCTCTGGAACTTTTCGACCTCTGCCCATTCCCCTGCGTTAAAGGGCTTCTTGTCGGAAGAAATGAGTTTTACTGCAGCACCGTGAAAAACAACAGCAATCTTCGGTGCATTTTTCAGCACTTTGAGTTCTGAGACCTCGTAGGCGTTCTTTACCGCCCAGAAGATAAGGTTGGCTACCTTGGGGTCCCCTTGGGTCACCTCGAAGACAGCGTCGTAGCCATTGACGCCATGAAGCGCATTATCGTATCCGTCTGCCAAAACCGGTGCTGATATCAGGGTAACGAAGGCTACGACAACTAATAGCCAAACCACAGAATAACTTACTCTTTTCTTTTTAGTGATCATAACGAATCTCCTTAATTTATGGTGTCAGGCTCGATATGCCGTGCCGAGGATGTCTTGGGCCTTATTCAAAATTGACCATAAAAAACCGAGCATCCCGGAGGAATTATTATCCTTCGGTAGCTCGGCCATCTTGCAAGTGTTGGGGGAAAGACCCGGAGCTTTCCGTCCCTGCTTTTCAACAGGTTTGGCTTTTTCGTGGATCACTTCATTTAACTATAGCATCAAATTATGACTAATCAAGTAATCTATCTACTTTTTTGAAATATATTAAAAGTTGTTCCCATTTATTTGCTGAGAAGAAGATGCCGGGAAGAGGTGGGCATCAAGGTAGATGTTGCTTGATTTTATAAGTTATCATCAATAGCACAACAAAAGCCCATGGATAGAATATCGTGGGTGCAATATGTAGATTGCATTTTTACCGTGTTAATTGGTGACAAAATAGTTAAAATACGGCCTTAAAATCATAACCTTAGTCGGCAAATCCTTGTCTGCTAGTAGCGCTGCTGTAACTCACAAATCCGAGGAGGTATCAACAATGCCTAACATCACTCTCGAAGGTCCACCGATTGCTGACCTGAATAAAAAACGTACGCTGGTGAAAGTGATCACCGCTGCCGCAACTGAAGCTTATGGGCTTCCTCCTGAGACTATTGTTGTTATCCTTAAGGAAAATCTTGCGGAGAATGTATCTGTCGGTGGTGTCCTGATTTCTGATCGCTGAGATGTTA
>JAGGWI010000112.1 GCA_021157505.1 Desulfuromusa sp.
GAAAACCTTCAATCTTTTTCTGATTTTAACCTCTCCAAGAGGTTTTGACCCCGATTTTCTCTGTGTCTCAGTGCCTCTGTGGTTAACCTTTGTTTGATGGATAAAACTGATAATAGATCCAGAGTAATCGACGGAGAAACTTCATGCAGGACAAAACCCTTCAAACTATCATTGATACCTTTTTCACCTGCAATCCAGAAGAACTGACGGAGATTTTCAACGAACTGCTCAGTGCTCTTCAGACCGATGGGGTTCATCACCCCGGCGGGTTGATGTCGCGTAATTATGAAACAGCTCAGGCCAATCCCGAAATCCATACCTTGACGGGAAATCTGCGTGATGCCCGTGATGCCATCTTCCCCTTTTACTGGGGAACCGATGAATGGTATTCCAAATTGCATCTGGAAAACGTTAAAGGGCCGGCCAATTACGCCTCGTTGGTTGGTTCGTTGGCTTGTCTGCTGAAGAACCCCAACCTCTGCATTGACACCTACAGCCAGCGCTCCAATGAGCTTGAAGTGAAGGCGATCACCTCTCTGGCTAATCTGGTCTTTTACAACACTGAGACCCCTTGGGGAATTTTCAATATGGGGGGGACGATTTCCAATCTTTATGGCGGTAAAATTGGCATAGAAAAAGTTTGTCCCGGCGCCATGAGCAAAGGGTTGCAAGGGGAAACGCTGGCTGGACTGGTTTCTGAAGCGGCCCATTATTCCAACAAAACTCTGGCTGGCTGGTTGGGAATTGGGACCGATAACCTCCACTCCATTGCGACCGACAGTAATTTCGCGATGCGGATTGATCTTCTGGCCGACAAATTGGATGAACTTTACCGCCAGGAGGTAAAGGTTGCTTTTGTTATTGCTACTTTTGGCGGAACCGATGGTTTTGGTATTGATGATGTCGCTGCAATTCGTAAACTGATTGACGAAAAGGCGACTGAATACCAGGTTCCGGCACCACAGCTCCATATTGATGCCGCTGTTGGTTGGATTCTCTGTGTCCTCAATGAATATGATCTGAAGGAGAACTCTTTTGGTGTCGATGATGAAGTTCTACCGATTATCGGGAAAATCCAGCAACATGCAAAAGCGCTTAAATATGCCGATTCAATCACCGTCGATTTCCACAAGATGGGCTGGGGTCATTATCCCGCCAGCGCTTTTATTGTCAACCGTCGCGAGGATTTGCGCTATCTCCTCAGAACTCTCGATCAGGTTCCCTATTTCAGCGAGGCAGAATACCGCCACGATCCGGCCCTTTTCACTCTGGAGTGCTCCCGTCCGGCGATTGGTCCCTACTCGGTCATGGCCAGCCTGAACGGAATTGGGCTGCGTGGTTATCAGGTGTTACTGGCTAATTCTCTGGAGATGGCCGCTTTTACGAAGAAAGAGATCGACAAGCTCGATTATTGCAAGGTCTTAAACACCGATACTACGGGTGCCACAGTACTCTGGTGGGTTTTGCCGAAAGGACGCAATGCCGAGGAGATCTACTCCAAACTTGAACGGGGTGAGTTGAGTCTGGAAGAGCAGGGACAATATTTCCACGAAATCAAGCATTTGTTCGATAAACGCAGTGCCGATCTTAATCCCAAAATTGATGCCCGACTCAGCTTTACTACCTCCATCGGCTATTCCCCCCACGGGATCAACATCCCCGCCTGGAAAGCGGTCTTTTTCAATCCCAAAACCGACCGTCCGGTGGTGGAGCAGGTGATTCGGAGTATTGAGGATCTATAACTCGCCGTATATGACGAAATAAACACTAAAAAGCTTTTAATTCGCCAAATATTACGATATAGTTCCATTGGGAGATATTGGCAATGAAAATAGAAAAGCCATTGACCGATGAAGCGATACTTGCGGAACTGGGCAAACGCATTGCACAGCGCCGGCTGGAGTTTCAATTGACTCAAGCTGCGTTGGCGGAGCAATCAGGTATATCTAAACGCACACTGGAACGAATTGAAGCAGGTAACACAGTGCAAATGTCAACAATGGTTCGTATTCTTCGAACCTTGGACGTTTTGGATAGACTGGACGACCTGGTACCCGAGGTTAATTCGCGACCAATGGATCTGCTGAAGTTAAAAGGCAAAGAGCGCCAACGAGCCACCCGCAAGAAAAAGCAGCCGACTGACGAATCATGGCAATGGGGCGATGAAGCATGAGCACCGTGGCAGAGGTTAAGCTGTGGGGACGCACGATTGGTGCCGTAGCGCTGGAGGATGGTGCGACGACAGCAACTTTTGAATATGACCCGGCTTTTGCCGGAAGCGGTATAGAGGTGGCACCGCTGACAATGCCATTATCTGAGCGACTTTATACTTTTTCTTCGTTACCGTTTGAAACCTTCCATGGCCTTCCGGGGTTTTTAGCCGATTCGTTGCCGGATCGATTTGGTAATTCACTGATCGATGCCTGGCTGGCGACGCAGGGGCGCATTCCGGAATCATTCAATGCGGTTGAGCGCCTCTGTTATACCGGCGCACGCGGCATGGGGGCATTGGAGTTCTTCCCCGCCCTCGGTTCCATCGCCCGAAAGTCATCCCCTATCGAAGTTGAGAAGCTGGTCGAACTGGCTTCTGAAGTTTTGACCCACCGGAACAACCTCCAAGTTTCATTTCATGACAAAAGCAAAGAAGAGGCTCTCAAAGATATTTTACGGGTTGGCACCTCTGCGGGTGGGGCGCGGGCCAAAGCAGTGATTGCCTGGAATCCGCAAACCAACGAGGTTCGCTCCGGCCAGGTCAAAACGGGTAACGGTTTTGAGTACTGGCTGATAAAATTTGACGGGGTCAGTGGCAACAAGGACAAAGAACTGGAAGATCCGAAAGGCTACGGCGCGATCGAGTATGCCTATTACAAAATGGCAAAAGATGCAGGAATCAAGATGAGCGAGTGCCGTTTGTTTGAGGAAAATGGTCGTCGCCATTTCATGACCAAACGCTTTGATCGCCTTGAAAATGGTGCAAAGCTACACATGCAGTCGCTTTGCGGTTTGGCACATTATGATTTCAATCAGGCCGGAGCTTATGGGTATGAGCAGGCATTGCAGGTGATCCGACAACTGGGGTTGCCGATGAGTTCTGTGGAAGAGCAATTTCGGCGGATGGCATTTAATATTATTGCCCGTAATCAGGACGACCATGTGAAAAACATTGCCTTTCTGATGGATAAATCGGGGCGGTGGTCGCTCTCTCCCGCCTTTGATATGATCTACAGTTTCCAACCAACCGGCAAATGGACCTCTGTGCATCAGATGACCCTGAACGGCAAGCGGGATGGTTTTACTCTGGAAGATTTCAAGGCATGTGCAAGAGCAGCCTTGATGAAGCGTGGGCGAGCTGAAATCATTATCAATGAGGTGAGAGTAGTCGTAAGCCGCTGGCGGGATTATGCTGAGGAGGCAAGGGTGCCACCGCTGCAGCGGGATCAGATAGAGGCAAC
>JAGGWI010000165.1 GCA_021157505.1 Desulfuromusa sp.
CTACTGAGTGCATTGGTGATTGAATTTTCTTTTTCAACACTGGTCGATCTAAGGGCAACGGAAACTTTTCGTGATCGTACCAAAGCTTACTATTTGGCACGGGGTGGGATTGAGGCGGCCAGAACGATTCTTCAGGAAGATAAAAATAGTTATGATCACCCCTCAGAATTCTGGGGAAATCCGCTGGTCAATATCCCGGCTGGCGATGGTGATGTCAGTATCACTATTACCGATTTGACCGGACGTTTGAACATTAACTTTGTCGCCGATAAGCGTGGTAACCCTCTGCCGGGTTATCACCGTTTTGTTGCTCTTTGTGAAGAGGTTCTGGTGCTGGATCAGGCAGAGGCTCAAGACCTGGCCAATTCACTGGTTAACTGGTTTATCGCAGATAAAACGGATATAACGACCGATGATACTTATTATGCCGGCCTCCAGCCCCCTTATCACCGGAGGGGTGAAAAATTGACCATTCTGGATGAGTTGAGGCTGGTTCGGGGGTTTGATGTGGAGCGATTTGAAACTTTGAAACCTTATATTAGAGTTGTTGGTGAAGAACCGATCAATCTTAACACCGCCCCGGCAGAAGTTTTGCATGCCTGGCAATTTTCGGCGGCTGAGGAAAACGTAGCAGTTATTCTAGACCGGCAGGATGTGGTTGCTCTGGTTGATTATCGCCGCCAATTTCCTTTCCGGAAATTGTCTGATCTGACCCAGGTCGAGGGGATTGGTGATCGATGGTCTTCTGCATGGTTGCGGGAGTCAGTTGGTGTGGTAGGATCAGTCTATCAGGTTTCCAGTCAAGGACGGATCAATCAGGGAACCCGGTATGCTGAAGCTATTGTCAATAAGCAAAGAGATAAACTCCTGAGTTTCAAGGTGGAATAATCCCATGTCGAAACGTTTTATCGGAATTGACCTGGAAGGGACAGATGTCAGGGTTGCAATTTTAACTGTCACATCGGGAAAGATCGATGTTGAACTGGAAAAGTGCAGCTATGAGACTGCAGATTTAGCCGCCGCCGCAATCAAGGAGATGTTGGGTGGTAAAATCACTCTGGGGGACCGCCTGGTGACGGCATTGCCCTGTCGGGTTGGTTTGTTCCGCCGACTCCATTTTCCATTTCGTGAAAAAAATAAAATTGAGGCAGCTCTCCCATTGGAGTTGAATTCACAACTACCGATCTCCCTTGAAGAACATGTGATCTCTTTTTTGCCTGCGCGTGCGAGGGAGAATGATTATGAGGTGGACGCTGTTGTTGTCAATCAACGTGAGGTTGAGGAGCTATTAACCTGTTTTCCCGATCCCGAACAGAATCCTCGACGGATTGATCTTTTTCCTTTTGCGTTGCTTCCTGTTTTGCGTGAACAGAATGGGATTTTGATTTATTGCCGTCGCCTCGAAGTTGTTGTAGCGCTAATTTATGATGGGATAATTCAAGACTATCGGTTGCTGCCTGGAACTGCTGAGTTGGATGAAGAAGAGATTTTTGATTTTATTGCCAACCAGGTCAGTCAGCTGGAAAATATGATTGGTGATGAAAATTTGCCCCTCTGGGTTATCGGGGCGGGAGTGACCGAAAATCTGTTGATAATGCTTTATAAAACCAAGCGAACCCTTTTGAATCCTGCTGAAGATGTTTTAGGGACAGAAATAAGTTGTGAGATGGTTCCTGCAGCGTTACTGGCTTTGACCGAGATGGGTGAGACAAAAAAAACTGGGCGATTAAATTTTCGGCAAGGGAAGTTTTCTGCACGTGGGCAACTGGAGATTTTTCGCACTAAACTCGTTGCCGTTGCGCTGTTGTTTTTTTTGGTTATTGTTGGTGGAGCACTGACCCTTCATCTTGGTTATTTACAGAAAACCCGTGAAGAACAGCAGTTGAAAGGGTTGATGACGAAAATTTTCTTTCAAGTTATGCCTGTCAGTACAACAATTGTTGATATGCCATTACAACTGGAACGACAGCTGAGGGACTTGCGGGAACAGGTTCAACTTTTTGGTCTTGGTGGTCATGGTGCTGCGACAGTTTTACAGGGGTTGTCCAGCAGTATCGATCGGGACATTCGAGTTGATTTTCAGGAGCTTAACTATCACAAGGATGAAGTGCGACTCGCAGGGAATGCTGATTCTTTTGAGGTGGTTGACCGTATTGCGAAAAAGTTAAAGGCTAATTATCTGTTTAGTCAGGTCGAGATTGTCGGTGCCAGATTGGCAACTGATAACAGCCGGGTTGACTTTGAATTGCAATTGAAATTTAATCAAGGGCAACGGCAATGATTGAGCGCCTTAATCCGAGAGAAAAAATTATTGTTTTTTCCGGAGCGGTTGTTCTGGTGTTGTTGTTTGGCTGGTTCGTTTTGCTCCAACCTTATCTCGAAACAATGAAATCTTTAGATCGAAAAACTATAGCCCATCGGCACAGTTTAGATAAAATTGAACAAATGAGTGGGCAAATAAAACAACTGCGTCGACAGTTGGCAACGGTTAAAACCGATCAGAAGGGGACGCGACCCCTCTTCTCTCAGGTTGAAAGTCTCACTGAGAAGACCGGCGTTCGTGAATATTTACATTCCATGCAGCCACAACCGGCGACAACTCAAGGGGGATTCCGTCAACAACTGGTTGAAATCAATTTAAAAAAGATCTCGCTACTGCAGTTGACCAGATTGCTCCATGCAATTGAATATCGAAGCGGGGGTGTCCAGGTGAAATCGATGCGGGTTCGATCTCGCTTTGAAGATCCTTCGATTCTTGATGTCAATATGGTTCTGATGTCATTGGAGAGTTTATGAATTGGCTCTCCGCAATTTTCAAGCGACAACGGTTTGCCGGTAATCGCAGGCTATTTCTGCTTTGCCTGCTGCTCTTTGTTATCAGTGGATTTTTCTCTTTTTGGACATTTTTTCCTGCCGAGGTACTACAGCGTCGGCTGCTACAGGAAGCGTCTCAGCAAACAGGTTTGAAAATGGAGGGTCGTAATGCGACCATGCTTTTTCCTCTGGGACTGGGATTGAATCTGATAATTTATCCAGGTGTGCCAGCGGTGGCCAATTTAGAGGTGACCGATTTGCAGATCACACCGGTATGGGGGAGCCTTTTTTCCAAGAGCCAGAAGGTTCATTTTGGTGCGCTGCTGGCGGGCGGAAAGGTTGACGTTGCTGCTGCCCGGAATGGTCAGATCAACTTAGAACTCAAGGGTATTGACCTGGTAACTTTACAGCAACCGGATTTACCTTATCGAGTCAGTGGGCAACTGACCGGTCAGCTTGATGGTGAAAATATTTCACAGAATATGCAAGGAGAGGGGAACTTTTCACTATCGGTAAAGGATATCAGCATTCTGGGATTAGAACGAATTGGTCTGCCTGCCGATTTTTTTGCTGGAACGTTGCGTCTGGAAGGGCAGTTGGCACAGCGGCGTGTCAGCCTGGAAAGGATTGTTCTCAGCGGTGGGGCGTTGGAATTGAGTGGCGGCGGAAATATCCTCATCGGAGAGACGGCCGATCAATCACGGTTAAATTTGAATGTTCGGCTCCATCCAACGGCAACGACACCCGATAGTTTACGGAATTTACTTGATTTAACCGGAATTCGACCAACGGTGGATGGCAGCTATCTATTACGAATTGGTGGAACTATGGCAAAACCAGCTATTCGTTGAGCTGTGATTTTATTCCGGCTCCTGGATGAAACTGTACCCCCGCCCGCGAATGGTACGAAAATAGCGAGGTTTTGTTGGTTCAATTTCAAAATATTTGCGTAGACGAACAATAAAATTATCCAGAGTACGGGTTTCGGTTTCTGGTGACATTTCCCAGACCTGTTTGAGTAACTCTCCCCGGGAAAGTATTTTTCCTTCCTGCTCAAAAAAAAGTAGCAACATTTTCATTTCCAGCTCGGTCAGTTGAATAGTTCCATGAGCTGTTACTGCTTGATGTGTTTCCAGATTAATCTGGTTGCTGCCAAAGCTATACAATTTCTTTTTGGAGTTGTCCGGCTGCCAGTTGGCACGTCGCAGCAGACCGGCAACGCGTAATAAAAATTCTTTGAGGTTAAAAGGTTTGGTCAGGTAATCGTCTGCCCCCTTGCTAAGCCCGGTGATTCGATTCTGTTCCGTTCCCCAGGCAGTCAGCATCAGAATCGGTATTTGGTTTTCCTGTTCCCGTAACCGCTCACAGACCACCAGACCACTGATTCCAGGCAACGCCAGATCCAGAATGATCAGCGCGTATGATTTTTTTGTCAATTGTTCAAGGGCTTTTTCGCCACTTTCAA
>JAGGWI010000177.1 GCA_021157505.1 Desulfuromusa sp.
AAATACCTCTCATCCCAGTACCTTGCTTTCAACCCTTATAGTTTGTGGTAAATTTTTTCAGCTGTTTTTAAAACAACTCAGAAAGTTGAGTTAAAATCAATAAAACAAGGCTTTTCTGCAAATGCCAGCATGAAGTGGACCCCAAGTGATGAGCGACAATTATAATTCCCTCCTGACGACAATTATAATTCCCGGATAAAGGGAAATAGATTATCCAAGTAGCAGTTAAGGAGGTGCTTGGATGATCACAGACAAACAGGTGGGGAAATTGAAAAAATTATTGAGTAAGAAGGAGACATTGGCAAGGGCGGCGGTAAAATCCGGCATGGATGAAAAGACCGCCAGGAAGTATCGGGATTCAGACAAACTGCCAAGTGAAATCAAAGCAGCAAGGAATCGAGATTGGAAAACCCGTGAGGATCAATTTGCTGAGGTCTGGGGAGGAGTAGAATCTTTACTGGAATTAAATCCTGGTCTTGAAGCGAAAACTATTTTTGAATATCTTCAGCGAAAATCACCCGGTTGTTTTGCGGATGGCCAGCTTCGGACTTTCCAGCGACGGGTAAAGAACTGGAGGGCAGTAGAAGGATTTCATAAAGAGGTATTTTTCTCACAAATTCATCAACCGGGGAAATTGGGACAGTCTGATTTCACCCATATGGAAAAGCTTGGCATAACCATAGCCGGCCAATCGTTTGACCATTTGATTTATCATTTTGTCTTAACCTATTCAAATTGGGAGGCCGGAACGATATGCTTTTCTGAAAGTTTTGAGAGTTTGAATGAGGGGCTGCAGAATGCTTTGCATAAACTTGGCGGTGTTCCGGAAGAACACCAGACCGACCGATTAACCACTGCGGTCAATAAGACCGATAATCCTCAAGAGTTCACCCAACGTTATCAGGCGTTATTGGACCACTATCGAATCAGAGGCCGCAAAACGCAGCCGGCCAGCCCCAACGAAAATGGTGATATTGAGCAGCGGCACTACCGGTTTAAGAAAGCTTTGGACCAGGTCCTGATGTTACGAGGGAGTCGAGATTTTTCCAGTCGTCAAGAATATGCATCATTTTTGAGGAAACTATTTGATCAGCTTAATAGTGGTCGTCAAGGTCGTTTTTCCGAAGAACAAGCCGTTTTGCGGGATCTTCCCCCCCGTCTTGATCTGTGTACTAAAATGGATCTCAAGGTAGGACCGAGCAGCACTATCAGGGTTAAGCATAATGTTTATTCGGTTGACAGTCGCTTGATTGGCGAACTGATTACCGTCCGTCTCTATGCTGAATATCTGGAAGTCTGGCATGGACAACGTTGTTTGGAAAGGATTCCCCGTTTGCGAGGGGCCGGTAAATATCGAGTCAACTACCGCCATATCATTGACTGGCTGGTGCGCAAACCTGGTGCTTTTGAAAATTATCGTTACCAAGGTGAATTGTTTCCAACCAGCCGTTTCCGGATGGCCTACGACTTCTTGAAAAAACGGCATGTTCTTCCTGTTGCGGTCAAACAGTATCTGTCTATTTTACATTTGGCAGCAACAGAAAGTGAGAACCTGGTAGACAATGCTTTGCGGCTGTTACTGGAACAAGAAGAGAACTTTACCGTGGAAAACGTGGAAGAAATAGTTTTTTCGGGTACACGGTTACAGCCAGTTACCGAGGTTAGCATTGATCCGGTCACATTAGAAAGCTATGACCAGCTGTTACGGTTTACGGGGGTCACAGTATGATAAACGTTGGCCATGAACTGGATCAAGGATTGAAAAGCCTCCACTTGCCAACCATGCGTGAGTATTACCGTAGTGAAGCGGATCTTGCCCGGCAGGAATCACTAACCTATGAACAGTATCTTTTTGAGTTGATTAACCACGAATGTGAGATCAGAAAGCAAAAACGGATTGCCCGATTACTACAGGAGTCAAAGCTGCCCTTGGAAAAAAACCTTGATGTTTTTGATCGGAAACGGCTGCCAGCAAAAATCAACTCTCTTGTAGAGCACCTGCTTGAAGGATCATTTCTGGACAGAAGGGAGAACGTCCTGGCTTTTGGCAATCCCGGTAGTGGTAAAACTCATATCCTTTGTGCCATCGCCTTGGAATTGGTTCAGCAGGGGCGGCGGATTTTATTTATCCCGTGTACTGTACTGGTCCAGAATTTATTGGTCGCAAAGCGCGATTTGGCCTTAGTGAAAGCACTTAAAAAGTTGGCAAAATATGATGCCTTGATTATTGACGATATTGGTTATGTCCAGCAAAGCCGTGAAGAGATGGAAGTGCTGTTTACCTTGTTAGCCAATAGCTATGAACAACGATCAATAATGTTAACCAGCAATCTACCCTTTTCAAAATGGGAACAAATATTTAAAGATCCCATGACCACGGCAGCGGCTATTGATCGAATAGTGCATCACAGCATTATTTTGGAACTGAATTTGCCGAGTTACCGTCTTGAACAATCAAAAAACAGTAGAGGAAGGATCACTAAATGAGCAATAGTGTGCAGATATTGCCGCCGATTATTGCCATTGCCTCCGACGTGCCTTTTTAAATGGCCATTCTCGGCAATGGCAAATCGGCTACGATTAGTCAAATTTGGGTTGTAACAATCAGGAAAGGTTGGTACGACGAAGATGGGACGAGCCGGGAATTATAGTTGTCGTTGACCGGAAATTATAGTTGTCGTTGAACAAGGTGTGAGGGAAACCTTGGGCATAACGTGAAAAACACCACCCGAAGTGAACAGGCCATCGTCAACTATGGCATAGATATGGGGATTCCACCTGGCGTAGTCACCAAAAGTCTGAATAGCCATGACCACCCCGGGTTTGCCGGTCATCAATCCAAGGTTGTAGTGAAAAAATTGTTCCAATCCCTGTTCAGCACAGTAACAAAGGCCGGTCAGCAACTTTCGGTCATAGAGAAAATAGCGACGGATGATGATGGAAATACTGAAAACATAGTGGCGGTGGGACACCGGAAAAAGAATATTCTCCCAGATATGAACGCCGAATTGAATGACTTTTTTGGCATGGCAACTGGGGCAAAGCCATCGCCCCCGGCAACTGAAAAAAAGCAGGAACTCATAGTGGCAATCCGGGCAACAGACCCGGGCAAATCCTTCCTGCAGATCACCACATTTGAGATACTGACTGACAACATCAGGAATTACCCTTCGATAAAAGCCATATCGTTCGGCAAACCGCTCTTCATATTCCTGCTCAAAATCAGCAAAATGACGGTCGATCAAACACCAGAGGGGTGAGTCTTTTGGCTTGCAGGGGTGATAAACGGCAGCATCTAACGGCCAAGGTTCCGCATGCCTTTCTGTGTGTCCCATAGAATAATAAGGATCGCAAAAATTATGCCAACGAAACCACAAGCCTTCTGGAGTCTGCTATGAACGACAAATAAGGAGGCATGGAGACATCAACCATATTTTACTTGTCTTGCTCGTTGTATTAGGCTACTAATTGTCTTCATCTGGAGATTACATGCTCCACCACATTGTTGTCTGATATACTTTTTGCAGCAATACTTACGTTGTTTAACCCGAACTATAGAAATCCATGAATAAAAAAATAGCTTCATTTCCAATTATTATCTTAAGGGAACCTTGAAAAATAAAGGTTTTTCCAGTCAATAGGGACTAAAAAAAGGTGTTGAAAAGTCCCCGGTTTTAGCCGGATATAAATATTTTTTAGCCATAAAATGGCCTGTTTCTCATGCGCTTTTTGATTTTTGTGGTCGTGGGTTAGCCCGCTAGCGTGTTTTGCTGATTTTTATCCCCTATTTAGGGGTTCAGCCTCTTGTTCTTGGCGAGCTGAGACGACCACAAGCTCAAAAGCTGTGGTTGTGAATGCTGTTGATTCTCAGTAAATATCTACATATTGACCACATCATCAAAAAGGTACGGTTGTTCTTTTACAATTCTTTCATTTTTCCGCTTGCCAGCCATTTTTATCAATAAAACAGCAATGGTACTGAATGTGCATCTGGACATCGTGGCATGTTGACTACGTACTCTGAGATTTTCAAGACCAGTCTGATTTTTAAGCAGATTAAATGCTCTTTCACAGTTTTTGCGAATATCAGAGTCAATCCCATTCTTAGTTGAAATTTCCCTCCAACCTCATCCGCATTATGCCGCCCGTTCGCTT
>JAGGWI010000118.1 GCA_021157505.1 Desulfuromusa sp.
ATATTCACTTGCCAGGCGAGCAGCCCATTGGTTGACAGAGGAGTCTTTCGGCAGCAGACTCCTGGAGATTAATCCCTCAGCAATTTTATGGGTCTTTTCATAGCGATCGGCAGCGGGCCAACGCTCAAAGACTTCAGCAACTACCATCCCTGAAGGATCCCAGGGATGGGCAATCGCAAAAAATGTTTCTCTTTTGATTTCGTTGGAACCAACCAGCGTCCCATCGAAATCAAAAACTACACACTTGATCATCCGGACAAAACCTTAAATCAACTCTTATCCTGTTTAGATTGAGGTTTGAGCTGAAAACGTCCCCAGTGATCCACAACAGTTTTTCTTTCAGCCCTGGCAAGCTTGTTGATATTTTTATCTTTGTAGAAAGAATCGTTGTCATAGTCGCGACTGGAAACCTCTTCAAAAATAACCCCTGTTTTAGTCCCGAAGGAGTGCCACACCCCCGGCATAACCAACACACTTTCACCGGGAATAAGAGTCCGTTGATGACCATCGACCGTACACTCCAACTCACCATAGAGAACCTGAAAAGTTTCTTCCTTTTTTTCATGATAGTGAAATGGATGTTGCTGTCCAGGTAACTGGACAACAAGTTTTTTACAATAATCACGGCTGATACATTCAACCAGCACTGCACCCGTCTCAAGAAAATTTGGCACCCCATAATGGTGCGAATATTCTACTTTAAATTCAGGTCCCAGATGAATTCTTGCTTTATTAAGTAAAGCTTTGACTTCATGCACAGCGTGCTTGATCACCAGTTCATCTTTGGTTGTTGGAAGTTCAACCTGAGTTTCAAAAATTGGAGCATTTACGGTAAAATCTTTCAGACAGGTGATCCCTGATTTAAAATGTCCACTATCAAGCTGTCCCTCAACGTAAGGGATTGCAAAATAAACCTGGTTACGTTCAATGATCGAGCCTTTGCGGATTTTACCTTTTGCATAGACGCCGCGTTTAAGACCATCAATCGCAGCTTGTTCAGCTTCTGAAGCTGGCTGACGCTCTTTGGGACCACATAGAAGTTGAGCTCTTTGTTTTGCCTCGATCCACTGAGCAACCTGCTCCGGAGTTGAGGAATAGGCATTGAGTGGGGAATCATCGGTTTCAATCCCAATATGACGCTCAAACAATTCGGCTCCCAGAGCAACTGCTAACTCTACAGGAACCATATCTGCTGGGGGTTCATGCGTCGACCAACCAATATGAATACCAGGATAACGGTCACAAAGGACTGCAATCTGCTGCAAATTCATATGCTGGTCGGGGGTTGGATAAATGGCAATACAATGCATCAGGGCAAAATGAACCCCTCGATGCTTAAAGAAGCTGACCAGATTATCTATATCCCGAATTGTCAGCCCTCCAGTCGAAAAAATCACCGGCTTACCTGCGGCCGCAATCTTTTCCAACAGTGGCCAATCTTTTCCAGAGCAACTCGCCACCTTAATAACATCGAAATCCATTTCACAAATAACATCGACGGAATCTTCATCGAATGGGGTACAGATGGTGACCATCCCCTGAGCCCGAACTTCATCAAGAAAAATCTGGTACTTGTCCCGAAGCAAACGGGTCGATATAAAGCGCTGAACCTGCTTATGTTCACTGTTTTTCTGGTGGTCCGGATGGATAAATGTTTCAAGTTGTCTGAATTGAAACTTCAGCGCGGCCCGGGCATTGTGGTCTTTAACCACTTTGGCAAAAGAGCGGACAATATTGAGACCACGCTCTACATCGCCCTGATGATTGTTTGCCATATCGAGAATAAAGAGATCTTTAAAATCAAATTTCTGGTTCATATTAACTTCCTTTATTTTATGGTTCTATGGTTAACGCGTCCGCAGAGTAGCCCTTACTATAGTCGATCCGAACACGCCGCCCCTCACGATTTGAAATATGGGCAGCAGCAACCACCAACATCGTATCCAGACCACATTCGAGGGAAATCATACTGCTTTGCTGCGGATCATTGATTACTGTCTCGATATGCTTGAGCTCTGTAATAAAATCATCCGGGCGGGTTTTCTTGAATAACTGGCTCTCTTCTGGGTTACCACCACATTTCCAACGAATCAGATCCTCGCTGCCGATAGTGATATCAATAAAACCATCTTTCCCCTGAACACGACCCCACTTCCGCGTCGGCTGGGTAACAACATCCTGAACCACGCGACCGACCAGACCTTTTTCCGTCCGTAAATTCAGCAGGCATAGACTGTCATAATCAAGCTTCTCAGTTTTTACGTATTCCAGGGTCGCCATGACTTCCGTGACCCGTCCGGCTCCCAGATTTCGGGCAAAATGCTGCCAGAGATTGATTGCATGAGAGTGCTCACCACTGGCTCCACCACCCCTCTGCCAGAAACCCAGGTAAGTATCCTGTGGCCCATCAAGCCAGGGGTGAGCAGTAAAAATCCCCCCCCAGTATTCGCGAAACTCAACATCCAGTGTTTCAACTGCACCGAGTGCCGGCATCAGTTCAACAGCTTTAGCCGCAGAGTGACTGACCGCATGATCGTAACCAACAAAAACCTTGACCCCGGTTTCTTTAGCCAGTTGGTACAAAATATCGGCTTTTTCCAGCCCCGGGGTGCAGAGCGGTTTTTCGACCAACACAGCCTTCGGCTGCTCCTCTATCGCCTGAATCGCAAGATCCATATGCGAATCGGGTGGAGTTCCAATAAAAATTAGATCAAATCCTCCACGAGGAACATCCGCTACTGTGAAAAGCTGAATAGCATCATCCCACTGTCCATAACGTGTCGGGTAGATCTCTTCCTTGGTTCTTCGTAACGCTGCAGGGTCATTATCACACAGGGTAACATTCCAGCCCAAACGGCGAGAGGCATTAGCCAGATGGTTACCGATAGAACCGGCACCAAAAATTTTGACATTATACATGGGGCTTCTCCCAAGAAAAAAATAGTAAAAGTTCTTAACTGCAGTCAGAACTGCACCTGCTGCACCTGCGCCAAATCGTGTCAGTGATATTTATTTATAAATCCAGTATAGATGTTTTGAATGTTTTTTTACTTTAATCCCGTCGAACCGGCCCAGAAGGTTTCTATATCGCTCAATAACATCCAGCATCTCATCCTTAGTTATGCCCGGATAACGATGATCGTGCAGAGAGATATTATTTCGATGTCCCGGCTTACGCATATTGATATGTTTTTCCAGTGCTCTGGTTTTGGTACGATACCATCCATGAAGACGCTCTAGAAAAGGGGGCGGGGGGGGCTGCTTCTCCAGATAGC
>JAGGWI010000017.1 GCA_021157505.1 Desulfuromusa sp.
ACCTTATCCGCCCCGGCATTAAGTAAATTGCGGATATCGGCAATCTCACGCACACCACCCCCGACAGTCAACGGCATAAAGACTCGCTCGGCGGTTTTGGCAACGACATCGAGAATAATCCCCCGATTATCACTACTGGCGGTGATATCCAGAAAAGTCAGCTCATCGGCACCCTGTTCACTGTAAGCCTCAGCCGCTTCAACGGGATCTCCCGCATCGCGCAAACCGACAAAATTTACCCCCTTGACCACCCGGCCATCTTTAACATCAAGACAGGGGATGATTCGTTTCGTCAACATCAACGTTCTCCTTTGGTAAGAGCGACGGCCTCACGCAAATCAATCGCTCCCGAGTAGATTGCTTTGCCGCTAATAACACCGGTAACACCAGAGGATTCAATCTCTAACAACCGACGAATATCATCCAGAGTCGATAAACCTCCCGAGGCGATAACGGGAATACTGATCGACTCGGCCAGAGCCCTGGTCGCTTCGATATTCGGCCCCTGCATCATTCCATCACGGGCAATATCAGTATAGATGATTGCCTCGACCCCAAAACCTTCCATCTCTCTGGCCATCTCGGTCGCAAGTTTTTCGGTTACATCAGCCCAACCACGCACCGCCACCAGACCATCCTTGGCATCGATACCGACCACAATCCGTCCGGGGAATTTACGACAAGCCTCCTGAACCAGTTCTGGATTTTCTTTGGCAACCGTCCCCAGAATCACCCGAGTTATCCCTAACTCAAGATAGGCTTCAATCGTTTCCAGATCACGAATCCCGCCACCCAGTTCGGAGGGAATATCGATCGCTTCAATAATCAATTTAATTGCAGATTTGTTCTTCGGCACCCCGGCAAAAGCACCATCCAGATCAACAATATGGAGATATTCGCCCCCCTGCTCCTGCCACATCAGTGCCTGTGCAGCCGGGTCATCATTATAGATCGTATCTCTATCCATCAGCCCCTGTTCCAAGCGGACACAGCAACCCTCTTTCAAATCTATTGCGGGTAAAATAATCATTCTTTTGTAAATCCTTTTATCCTCAGAAGGAGAAGCTCAACAGTAATCGACAGACTATAAATTTTATTGCTGCGCAGGGCAATCCCGGAATGGTAATTCTTGAAGGGTTCGGTAAAAAAAGAAAAGGAGAACTAAGGGAACGGAAAAAAATAGGATATCATCTTGCACCCGATTTTCTCAGGAGCGATGAAGGATGTTTGACAACAGGCGATAATGCCGGAGGGAAAGGTACCTGTTCGTCAATATCGAAAAACCTCTCAGAAGGCCAATCTCAAACCGACGTAGATATCACTGGCAAGCTGATCCGTATGAACGTCATTTTGCTCAGTGACAAAAGGGCTATATACCAGGGTTATTGCAGCGAAATCATCAAATTGGTACCCTACATCTCTATCCATAAGGTCGGATAGGACGTTAACGAAAGATGCCTCTATGTTCACTTGTTGCGGTGCCGGTTCCACAGCTAGAACTGCGGCTGGTTCAGAAGAAACGGCAGTGATGATCAAGGTGTCGGCACTATAGGCAAGGGAGGCAAAAAGCACCAAAATTACCAAAGTTGAAACAATAGACAGACTTATTCTTTTCATTTTCGTCATCCTTCTTGCGTATTTCTTTGACTACTTTTGTTTCGTTAATCAGATACGATGCATAAAGCATTCCGCAACCACCCTTTTTTCTCCAAATAAAAATGAAAATCGAACGAACAGCAAGGCGAACAGTCCGTAATTACTTAAACATGAAAGGTTTTACCGGGGAAGAAATAACCAACAGAAAAACCCAAAATTACGTCGACTTCAATCTGATCGTCACCATTTTATGGACTATTTACCACAGTTTTGTTTCATAAAGACACGCCCCGACCTTTCCCTGACAATAGTGACTGCTATCCGAAAGTTTAAATGTTTCAGAACATATGGGATTTCTGGGAAATCCCGTAAATGAAGATTCTTGGGTGTTACATGGTTAAGAATGTGGCCTGCGTGTAACACATCATCGTGCTCTTCTAACTTTAGTCGGTAAAAGAAACCGTGAGACTACCGTAGCTTATCCTTTAAACCAAATGTTTAGAGTTGCACTTGCAACTTGAATTCAGGGATGATAAATTTCTCCAGAAGCGAATATTTACAATCGAACAAAAGGTGATTGCAAAAGGATCAAACGGAGATCTGACCCTTTTTTTCTTTTCATAGGGAACACTGTCATCCTGTTTGATTGCGGGTGTCCTTATTCCTTGTAAATCACGACTCGATAGCTCTGCCCTGATATAGACAAATCTACGAGCTTTAACAGATTAACTTTAAAAAAGGAGAAACTTTATGAAACATCAGATTACAATTGTGATTATTCTTGCTTGTTTGGCGCTTGCGGTCTCAGCTTCAGCCCAGGAGACGATCGTCTATCCCAGCAATGGCCAGAGTAACGAGCAGATGGAGCAGGACAAGTTCCAATGCTATTCCTGGGCGAAAAATGAGAGTGGCTTCGATCCAATGGCTATTCCGACTGCCTCAGCACCACCACCACAAAAGGAAGCACAAAAGGGTGGCATTGTAAGAGGGGCTGCCGGTGGGGCACTGGCAGGGGGCGCTATTGGTGCAATTACCGGGAATACCAAGAAAGGGCTGAAAATCGGTGCTGCTACGGGTGCGGTCACAGGTGGTGTACGTCGCAGTAAACAGACGAAAGCAGAAGACAAAAAACAGAAAGACTGGGAGAAACAGCAGTCGTCGCAATATGCGCAGGGGCGCAACAACTATAATCGTGCTTACTCAGCATGCTTGGAAGGCCGGGGCTACTCTGTTAAATAATTAGCATATAAACTTTAACCGAGCGTAGCGAAAATCTCGGGGGCTTGCCCCCGTGCTGGATAGTGTAGACTGGGCTTGCCCCAGTCTACATAAAAGAGTCAGTTCTGGGGGACACCATAGAATTATCGGTTATTGCCAGCGTTATTTTCTTTCAAGGATCAAAATAATTTTTTTGACCGCTTAGCAAAGGAAAAAACATGGAATGGAAAGTCTATCTCTCTGGTGAAATACATTCTGACTGGAGACAACTGCTGAAAGATGGTTGTGAGGCACACAATCTGCCGATTATATTCATGTCTGCCGTCACAGACCATCAAGCTAGCGACGGTGCTGGCGATCTACTTGGTGCAGAAGATAACAACTTTTGGCGTGACCACAAATCAGCGAAAGTCAATTCCATAAGAACGAAAACACTTATTGAAAACTGTGATGTCGCTGTGGTCCGTTTCGGAGAGAAATATAAACAGTGGAATGCCGCTTTTGATGCGGGTTATTGTGCGGCATCAGGTAAGCCCTACATTACCCTTCATAACGAAGATATTATCCATCCGCTCAAAGAAGTCGATGCAGCAGCGATGGCGTGGGCTACAACACCGGAGCAAGTTGTAGAAATACTGAAGTATATTGTCAGTAAAGAGTGAGATGAAGCAGACTAATTCTAACAGTCACCGACTTACGCGGTCCGTCCCAAGCAATGACTTTCCATATTACAATGGAGCGCCACTGGAGATATCCGGTCGGCGTTGGTTTTTTGTGA
>JAGGWI010000259.1 GCA_021157505.1 Desulfuromusa sp.
GCATTGTAAAACAATTGTACCTCAGCTTCTGGATGTCCTGCCGCCTGGTACTTTGAAAAGCTCCATTGCTGCTGAATAAATTCCTGAACAAAAGCAATGGCACTGACACCCGCTTCATCCCCTGTACCATCCATCATTCCGACCGGTGCATCAGGAACTGGCGATTTTACCTGAGCGGTTTCGGCAGCAACGGCAGCATACATGGCATCAAGTTTTTTCTTTCTTTCCAGTTCAGCTCGAAACTTCTCCATTTTTTTTTGTCTATTTATCTCTTGGGCTTGAGAGACCGCCGGCTTAGGCTGCGGCTTCTTCTTTGTCGGAGTCGGCTTTGGTACAGGCTTAGGCTTCACCGGCACCGGTTTGGGTTTGGGTGGAATCGGTTTCGGTTTAACCGGAACGGGTTTAGGTTTGGGTGGAATCAGTTTCGGTTTGACTGCCGGTTTAGGTTTCGGTTTGGGCTTTACTTTCGGCTTAACCGCCGGTTTCTTTTTTACCGGGGTCGCTTCGGGTCGTCCCGCCTGGGGATTTTTGACGATTTTATTAACCAGGTTGACTCGATAGACGGGTGGCTTTTCAAACACACGCTTTGGGAAAAAGGGGGCATAATAAAGAACTGGCAGCAGCAGATGGAGCAAAATGGAAACCAGCAACATCTTTTTAAATCCTGGTTCAAACGCTGATTGTAATTGCAGCCAGCGTTGTTTGCGGGAAGATTCCATGGATCGGCCGTTATTCCTCAGGGAGGCGGGTCACCATTCCCAGCTTTTCTACCCCGGCTTTTTTCACTGCCGCCATCACTTTTACCACTCGACCATAGGGGACATTTTCATCGGCCTCAAGAAACACCTCACGCTCAGGTTTGCCCTTTAATGCCTGCTGAATCACCGGTCCCAGTTTCGACAGCTGGTTGATCTTGGCTTTGCCAATCGAAATCTGCCCATTCTTTTGCAGAGTAATGACCAATGGTTCCTGCTGTACCGGCAACCCCGGAGCTTCGGCAACTTCGGGTAGATCAACTTCGACTCCCTGGTCAAGCATCGGGGCTGTTACCATAAAAATAATTAATAACACCAGCATGACATCGACAAAAGGAGTCACGTTGATCTCGGACATATTACTACGTCGACCGCCGGATGGACGTCCTACTTGCATCTAGTTTCCCCGCTCCATCCGCTCGACGATATTCAGAAGTTCCTGACTAAAGTTATCCATCTCGCCGATCAGAATGTTGACCTTATTGAGAAAATGGTTATAGCCCATAACTGCAGGGATTGCTGCTGCCAACCCGATCGCGGTGGCAATCAAGGCTTCGGAGATGCCCGGGGCAACAACTGCGAGGGAGGCACTACCGGTGGTACCAATACCGTGGAAAGCACCCATAATTCCCCAGACAGTTCCAAACAGACCAATAAAGGGGGCGGTGGAACCGGTCGTTGCCAGAAAAGTCAGATATTTCTCCAACCGTTGGGTCTCCTGGGTTGTGGCCCGGCGCAATGCGCGACCCACCATTTCGGTGGTGTCCATCTGCAGAGAAAAGTCACCCGGATCAGCCGGATCAACACTTTTCTTTTTCAGCTGCAGCATCTCATGGTATCCCTCACGGAACAAATTGGCGATCGGGGAGTTGCTGTAATCACTGATCCCTTGCCCAACCAGATCAAAGCGCTTCTTGGCCCAGAAAAAAGTGAGGAAACGATCCGACTCTTTGATCGCGCGCTGAATGACAGAAGCCTTGTAAAAGATAATCGCCCAGGACACGAGCGAAAAATAGACCAGAATGAGCAGCACCAGTTTGACAACCGGTCCAGCATTTAAAACAAGATCCAGCAAAAGCTTTCTCCTTTTAGATGAAAAAATTCAATGATGACAGCGGCTCAAGAGACTGTCGGACTGGACCGGAAGCTACCAGCCAGCCGCAACTTAAAAACCATTTTAAGCGACAAAACTCAATAGATTATCGGGGAGTCGTCAGAACAAGTCAAGCGGCCCGCCCGGTCTATTTTTCCACTGTTGGTTGTTTTTACCCTGTTCCTGTCAAGGGTTATCCACTTTATCCACAAGGTTATCAACAATTCAGCAATTTTCTCCCTCAATCATGGCATAAGCAGAATGGTTGTGGATCGATTCAAAATTCTCACACTGGATCTTGAACCAACGGATCCGCTCAACACTGCGCAGCTTTTCGGTCACCGCACGGACCATGTCCTCGACAAACATCGGATTGTCATAAGCCTGTTCTGTGACCGCTTTTTCATCCTCACGCTTGAGCAGCGCATAAACCGGACAACTGGCACATTCTTCGATCCATTGGATAAGATCCTCCAGCCAAACATGATCAGAGTATCTTATCTGGACAGTGACGATACTGCGCTGGTTGTGGGCACCACGCTCGCTAATCTCTTTGGAACAGGGGCACAGGGAGGTCACGGGGATACTCGCCTCGAGGATAAAATCAAAATTTACACTCTGAGTACCAATCATGCGGCACTGATATTCCAACAAACTACGGGCACCGGACACTGGAGCGCGCTTTTCGATGAAATAGGGGAAAGCCAATTCCAGATGTGCCCGCCCGGACCCTAGCCGAGATTTCATTTCCGCCAGGATAGTTTCCATATTTTCAACACTGATACCCCCGTGGTAGCGATTGAGCACTTCAATAAAACGACTCATGTGAGTCCCTTTAAAATGCTCGGGGAGATCAACAAACATGTTAACTCTTGCTACCGTATGCTGTTGCCCACGATGCTTATCAAGGACCACGATCGGATAACTAATATCCTTGACCCCGACTTTATCAATAGCAATATTGCGGGTATCCCGACTCTGTTGCATATCGGGCATCGATATTGGGTTCGGCTTCTTTTCGTCACTCAACATAGAGAACCGGATCCTTCTGGCCAGCGTCAGCAAAGCCCTTTAAGCGCAGACGGCAGGAATCACACAGTCCGCAGGATAAACCTTCAGGCGTGGGATCATAGCAGGAATGGGTGAACTTATAATCCACCCCCAACGCCAACCCCTGCTGAATAATTTGCGCTTTGGTCAGATCAAGCAGCGGAGCATTGATATGATAGGGATTCCCTTCAACCCCAGCCTTGGTTGCCAGATTTGCCAGCTGTTGAAACGCCTGAATAAATTCAGGGCGACAGTCCGGGTAACCCGAATAATCGAGGGCATTAACCCCGATATAGATATCTGTGGCACCCAGAACCTCAGCCCAACCAAGAGCAAAGGAGAGAAAAATGGTATTGCGAGCGGGAACATAAGTAATCGGAATCTCCCCCTCTTCAGCCGAATGTTTTGGCACCTCGATATCTGCCGTCAGCGCACTGCCACCCATCTTTCGGAGATCAATATCGACCACCATATGCTCTTTAGCCCCAATCAACGGAGCATACTCACGGGCTTTTTCCAACTCGATCGTATGCCGCTGACCATAAGCAAAACTGAGGGCATACGCCTCAAACCCCTGGTCGCGAGCAATCGCCATGCAGGTTGTGGAATCAAGCCCACCACTATAAAGTACGACCGCTTTTTTCATTGTAAATCCTCGTTACTGTTCTCGATCTTCGGCAGGGAGCATAAGCTGATCTCCAACGGTGGTCAAGCCTTCGCCAAGGCTTTTATGAATCATTTTCCAGACAATGAACCTTCAACAGATTTGTTGTTCCCGGGGCAGAAAGAGGACTGCCCATGGTGATGACGACGACATCACCACACTGAAATAATCCCCGCTTGAGAACTGCGGCATCAACCGAAAGAATTTGTGCCTCGGTATCCCCCTTAATATCAACTCGCAATGAATTTATTCCGCCGTATAAGGCGAGATGACGCCGGACCTGTTGATCGGGAGTGACTGCAAAAATTGGCAGCGCAGGGCGATATTTAGCAATCAGAGTTGCAGCGCTCCCGGTCTGGGTGAAAGCAAGGATAGCTGCAGCACCAACATTTTCTGCGACCTGGCAGGCGGCTTCGCCAATGGCATCAGAAAGACTCTGTTGTATAGACTCTCCCCCAATAACATTCTGACAGCAAACTCCAAATAAAGGATCATTTTCAATATCCCGGGCGATACGATCCATGACCTGAACTGCGGCAGCCGGATATGAACCAGCTGCGGTTTCACCGGAAAGCATCACCGCATCCGTTCCATCGAGAATGGCATTGGCAACATCGGAAGTTTCTGCCCGAGTTGGCCGCGGATGGACAATCATACTTTCCAGCATCTGAGTTGCGGTAATCACCGGTTTTCCCTGCCGGTTACATTCACGGATAATTCGCTTCTGAATCAATGGCACCTGCTCGGAGGGAACTTCCACCCCCAGATCACCGCGTGCGACCATTACCCCATCGGTCACCGCCAGTATGGCAGAAAAATTATCCACCGCTTCCGGCTTTTCAATTTTAGCAATCACCTTGATCGGTGAATTGTGTTCCCTCAGAATTTGTTGCAAACGACTGACTTCTGCAGCGGTTCGAACAAAAGAGAGAGCAATCCAATCCAGTTCGTGGGTGATGGCAAATTCCAGATCGACAAAATCCTTCTCGGTCATGGCCGGAGCAGAAACATTGACCCCCGGCAGGTTGATCCCTTTGCGATCCTTGAGCTCTCCGCCCACCTTGACCAGGCAATGAACCTGTTCAGCTTCCACCTGCAGAACTTCCAGTTCCAACCGTCCATCATCAAGCAGAATCTGATTGCCCGGGACAACATCCCCGGGTAGAGCCTGATAGGTGGTTGGAATCAAACCGTCAGCCCCTTCGATATCAGCGGTTGTAATAATCACCTTCTGCCCGGCAACAAGTCCCTGACTTCCACCACGCATCAACCCAGTGCGAATTTTTGGACCCTGCAAATCACCAATGATAGATACGGCTTTTTTATGTTTATCAGAAAGTTCTCTGATCTGGTCAATCCAGTCCTTTTTCTGTTCCAGATCTCCGTGGGAAAAATTCAACCTGAAAACATCCACACCCGCTTCTAGCAAGTTTTCCAGCTGCTCTTTCTCAGCACAAGCCGGACCAACTGTGGCGACAATTTTTGTACGACGATACATTAAACTCCTCCATATTCCAGTTTTCAGCTTTCGACAAGCAGTTGCTCCTCTATTCGCTGCATGTTATAAAGTCTACTCCTTTTATCAGCATTTGAGTACTTAAACCAGAAGACCAACTTACTCTTTATTTAATAAAAATATTGAAACTATGAACCGTTACCTTAAATATGCTCTTTTCTGCCTGTTTGGCTTGCCACTCCTTGGAGCAGCACTGCTGATCGGCGCTTATTTTTTTGTTTCAACAACCCTGCCCAGAGTTGAAACTCTCTCTGACTATAACCCCCCTCTGATTACCCGAATCTATGCTGATGATGGTTCCATCATCGCCGAGTATTCCCGTGAGAGGAGGATTTTAGTCCCCTTTGAGAAAATCCCTAAAACTTTGGTACAGGCCTTTGTTGCCGCCGAAGATGCCAGTTTTTTTAAACATCAGGGGATCGATTTTATCTCCATTTTCCGGGCCGCACTGAAAAACGTGAAGGCCGGGGGGATCGCCCAGGGTGGCAGTACCATTACCCAACAGGTGGCAAAAAAACTGCTGTTAACCTCTGAACGGACCTTCACCCGAAAATTTAAAGAGGCCATTCTCGCATGGCGGATGGAGAAAGCTCTCACCAAGCAGGAGATTCTCTATCTCTATTTGAACCAGATCTACCTCGGCCATCGTGCTTATGGGGTTGAAGCGGCTTCTGAGAACTACTTTGATAAAAATGTTGAAGAGTTGACCCTGGCAGAATCGGCTATTCTGGCCGGACTTCCCCAGGCTCCCAGCCGGTATTCTCCCTACCGCCACTATCAACGTGCCATGGACCGGCAAAAATATGTTCTCGGCCGAATGGTCAAAGAGGGATATATCACCCCGGAAGAGTATACTCAGGCGGCAGAGGAAGAGGTGGCTATTAAACCACGTCTGAACAATCTGCTGGAGGTTACTGCTTATTTCAACGAACAGGTTCGCCGCTACCTGGAAGAACAGTTTGGGGAGGATCTCCTCTACACCGGAGGTCTGGAAGTAGAGACCAGCATCAATTTGCCGATGCAGAAATTTGCCCAGCAGGCGGTTAAAGAAAATCTTCGCGCCCACGATAAACGCCGTGGTTATCGTGGTTCTCAACAGGTTCTGGATGAGACCGCACAGGCAGAATTTTTACTCAAACAGCAGGAACTATTTACGACTGAACCCCTGACCGCCGACAGCTATACCCAGGCAATTGTGGTCGGCCAAGAAGGGGATCAAATCCTCTGTAAAATTGGTTCTAGCAATGGCTCGATTTCGATCAAAAAATCAAAGTGGGCAGCGCCAATTAAAGTGACTGCTGCCGATGTTGAACCCCTGGGAAATGCCGGGGAAGAAAAACAGACCCTGCTTCCCCTTGGTTCACTGATTGATGTCAAAGTTCTTGATCTTAAATCTGAATTGATAAAACTTGGTCTGGAGCAGGCTCCTCTGGCTCAAGGGGCTCTGGTTGCCGTAGATCCCTTCAGCGGCCAGATCAAGGCAATGGTGGGAGGCTTTGATTTCAAGGAGAGTCAATTCAACCGGGCAATTCAGGCCAAGCGCCTCTCCGGCTCGGCGATTAAACCAATTATCTATGCCGCAGCTCTTGATCACGGTTATACCCCTGCCACCATTATCCTCGATACCCCATTGATCTATGAAAATAGAGAAATAGATACCGGCAAGCTGGAGGAATGGAAACCCAAAAACTATGAGCAGAAATTTTATGGCCCAACCCGCTTCCGCTTCGCTTTAGCCCACTCTCGCAATGTCGTTACAATTAAAATTCTTGAGGATATCGGGATCAACTATGCAGCGAACTATGCTAAAAAGCTGGGGATCGAAACTCCTCTGGAGAGAGACCTCTCCATGGCTCTGGGCTCAACCGCCATCACCCCGCTGGAAATGCTGACCTCCTATACTGTTTTTGCTAATGGTGGAATTCTGGTACCGCCAACCTATATCACCCGAATTCGTGACCGCAATGGACGGATTCTCCAATCGATTGATCCGGCAGACTTTGTCAATGGGATGGCGGCAGATCAACGTCTGATCCGTAAACCCCCACGACGGGTTATTTCACCTGAAACCGCCTACCTGGTCACTAATATTTTAGAAAGTGTGGTCCGGGAAGGGACCGGCTGGCGAGCTAAAGCAATAGGACGCCCCTCTGCCGGCAAAACCGGAACCACCAACGATTTAAAAGATGCCTGGTATGTCGGTTTTATTCCGCAACTTGCCTGCGTCTCCTGGGTTGGTTACGACCAGGAACGTCCACTGGGGAAAAATGAGACTGGCTCGAAAGCTGCTGCCCCTGCCTGGGTCAACTTTATGAAACAAGCGGTCAAACAATATCCGCTGCAAAACTTCCGGATCCCCGACACGATTGAATTTCATCCAATCGATAAAGAGAACGGGCTGCTGCTGGCAGAGGATAATGAAAAGGCTTATTTTGAGGTCTTTGCTCCGGGAACCGCACCGACCCGAATAAGTGGCGACAAGCAATTGAAAGCCAGAGATTTTTTCCGCTTGGACCTGGAAGAGACATTGTAACTTTGGCGCTGGTTTTCACCTTGCCTTGGAAATTCTCATCCGCTGCTGAACATTTTCATGAATGGAGCACCCCCGTGTCAATTTTTCAAGACCTTGAGACCCTGGTCAAAATCAATTCCTTTACCACCAATAAGCAAGGTGTTGACAAAGTAGGAAAACAGCTGCGCAGCTGGTGTGAGGAGCTGGGGATGAAACAGCGTCGTTTCTCACGAGAGTTCATTGGTGACCACCGCCTCTTTTCCTCAGAACACGTCCCCGGTCAAAAAATCCTTATTGTTGGCCATCTGGATACCGTATTCCCCCCCGGACAGTTCGAAACCTATCGCGACGATGGCGAATGGCTTTATGGTCCGGGTGTTTGTGATATGAAAGGGGGATTGATGGTTGCCCTCGAAGCGCTGAGAAATGTTTACCGCGTCAACCGGAAGATTGAGAACATCGACTTTCTCTGTGTTTCTGATGAGGAGACGGGGAGTGATGATTCAAATTCCCTGACTTCCAAACTTTGCTCCAATTACGACTACGTTATGGTGTTTGAAGCGGCTGGGCAAGCAATGGAACTGGTGATCGGCCGTAAAGGGGTGGGGACCTGGACGATCGATATTGAGGGGAAAGCGGCCCACGCCGGAAATAAATACAGCGAAGGAATAGATGCCAACCTTGAGGCCGCATATAAATTACAAAAGCTGGTTGCCATGACCGATCTGGATCAAGGGTCAACTGTTAATGTCGGTAAGATTCAGGGGGGAATTGGAGCCAACACAATATCTCCAACGGCATCTCTGGTCGTCGAAATGCGCTTTACCAGCGGACCGGAAAGAGAACGCCTCCTTGTCGGTCTGGATAATATTGTCGCTGAAGCAACGGTACCGGGAACGATTTCCCGATTGTCGGGTCGGCTGCAACGAGATGTTATGGAGCCCACCGAGCAGCAGGCTGCTCTGGTTGAAAAGATAAGAGAAATATCCAATACCCAGATATTGACCGAACGCCGCGGCGGCGGAAGTGATGCAAATATCACTGCTGCTTCCGGTGTTGTCACTCTGGATGGATTTGGCCCGTTTGGTGATGGTGATCACACCATTCACGAACGCGCCTCGAAAAAAAGTTTTGCCGAACGTATTTCACTGGTCACCGACCTCTTTATGTCTCATCAATCTCATGAATACCTTGTCAAGGAGGACTGAACAATGAGCAATCGAACCGTGGGGACATGGATATATCAGAATGGTGGCGGCAATATTGTTGAAGAAAAAATAGTTGCCGGACTTAAGGAACGGGGAATTGAAACAATGACTGGTTTGAATCTCCGCTATGCCGATGTCCACAATGATGGAATGTTCTGTAATGGAATACAGATGGACAATCTGGATCTGTTTTTTTCCTACAATGCCGGGGAACAGAGTCTGTACCAGATCTACCTCTATGAACTTCTCGATCTCCATATCCCGATAATCAACAGCTTTAGGGGTTTTTCCATCTCTGAAGACAAGATGAAAACCGACGTTGCTCTCAAAATAGCGAACATCCCAAGAACTGATTTTTATCTCTGCCATCGTGATGAAACAGAAAAACTCAGAGAAGCAATCAACAAGTGGGACTCAAGAGCCGTGTATAAACCGGTCGATGGTTGGGGTGGCATCGGCATGACGCTGATCCAATCTGAACATGATCTGGATCAGATTCTTCCCTTTTTAAATCAGCTGGATATCCGTTTTTTCTATATAGAAAGATTTATTGATTATGACGGTAGCGATTACCGTGTTGATGTTGTTGACGGTGAAGCAATTGGCTGTTATGGTCGCCGCGCTAAAAAGGGGGATTGGCGCACCAATGTCACTTCTGGTGGCAGTGTTTTTCTGCGCGAACTCACCGATGAGTTAGCGGATCTTGCCGTGAGAGCCGCAGCGGCAGTAAAACTTGATATTGCCGGGGTCGATATTATTTTTGACCGGGAGCGGGAAGAGTTTATCGTCCTCGAAGTTAATGGCATTCCCGCTTTTGCAACGCCAGATCAGGAAAGTATCGGCCTTAGTTTTAACAATAAAAAAATTGAAAAGATCGTCGAATTAATCGACCGAAAAACCTCTCATAAAAAATAGCTAAAGGAAGAACAATGAAGTTACCAAAAATTGGCCTGCTGTATATGGACTACGTCCTGCAATTCTTTCATTCATCCAACTTCAAGGGCTGGCCCGATAAAATCGAAACTGTGACCTATCATTGGGGAAACGACGCCGAGCGTTTTATCAAAGAGGTGAAGAAGAAAAAGATCGAAATCCTTATTGGCAATGTTCCCGCAACGGCCTATGAAACTTTTCGCAAAATTGATCAGGCTCTTCCCGGGGTTCGTTTTGTCCCGTCACTTGAAACTCAATTTTCCAATAAATCAAAAGAGAACGTGACCCTTTTTTGTGAAAAACATCATCTTTCTCATCCCGACACCAAGATCTATTACAATCTGGATGAGGGTTTTGACTATTTAGAGAAGTGCACATACCCTAAAATCATCAAGCGTTCTTATGGCCCGTCCAACTATGGCGGCTACTTTGTCCATAAGGTCGATTCCAGGGAAGAGGCAACCACCCTGTTGCGGGAGAAAAAGTACAAACCCCACTATATTCAGGATTGCATCCCCCTCAAAGCTGATATCCGGGTGATGCTGATTGGTCACAAACCGATCTGTGCCTTCTGGCGAAAAGCGGGGAAAGATCAGTGGATCACCAATACCAGTCAGGGTGGTTCTATGAGCTATGAGGGCGTTGATATGGGGGCTCTGGAACTGGCAGTACAATCGAGCAAAGCCGCCAAGGCCGAATACTGGGCTTGTGATATTGCAGAACATGATGGCAAGTACTATATCCTTGAGTGTGCCACAGCATTTGCTGCGTTCCCGTATATCCGCGACTGGATCTGTCAATATCTGATGTGGGATTTCTCCAACGGCCATTTCCCAATGCCCCATATCCCCCTATACAGTTGGGAAGAATTGGGTAAAATTGACCCCAATCTCCTCAGAACAATGCGCCATATCTCTTTCAGTCCATATACCCCTTCGGCTGATGGAGCGACCTATATCAACGAGACAACCAACCCGTTCTCAATGGATCGAACTGAGGCATCTTATCCTGCAGATCTCCCGGAAGAACATGATTTCTCTGAATTCATTATCCACGAAGAGAGTCAATTACCAGACGCAGTGCTGGAAGAGGCCGCAAAAGGGGAAACCTTACCAACGGAACCGGCAGGGCGAACTCTGCATCTTTCACAGGGGACCCTGACTGATTTGATGGCACTCTACGGCATGGAAGAAGAAATGGCCAAAGAGTTGTTTACTTTCCTGCAAGAGAACACCATTACTTCCCTGGCCGAACTGCAGGCGTTTGACTGGTTCGATGAGCGCTTACTGGCAATCTGGCAGGAAAGTGTCATTACCCAGCTGAATTTAAATTCCGCAGCCAGGGGAGAACTCCTTGCCATTAGAGGTATCGGGGAAACTTTAGCCGAAAACATCATTGCCCATCGTGAAAAGCGGGGTAATTTTACTGCGGTTGACCAACTGCTGGATGTGGATGGTATTGGCCAAAAGCGTTACGATAATATCTATGGCTGTTTTACCATTGCCTAATGGCGTCGCAAAAAGTCCGGCCTACGGCGTTGCAGTGGGTTTTCAGGATCTCGACCTACACTATGTAGGCCTTCACCCCTGAAAACCCACTACGCCTTGTAGGACGAAATTTTTGCTTAGCCATTTTTTTTGCAAACGCATAATTGTTTAACAATGATGCGGTAAAGAGAAAAGAACGAATATGAAATACCTCTATCATTCGTATCAGGATACGGTTGATTTTTTTAAACAGCTTGCCCAACACCACCCGCAACAGGTGCGGGTTGAAAACATCGGTAAAACCTGGGAAAAACGGGACATCATTCTGGTCACGATCAGTGGGGATATCAGTACCGCTGAGCAAAAGCCCGCCCTTTTTTATACCGGAACGATCCATGCCCGGGAGTATATCGGGGTGGAACTGGCCATAGCCTTCGCTCAACATATCATTGAAGGGATCTATTATGATCCCCGGATTCTGGAAGCCTTTGAGCGTTCTACCCTCTACATGGTTCCC
>JAGGWI010000207.1 GCA_021157505.1 Desulfuromusa sp.
AATATTTCCATAACCGCAGAGTTAATCACTCCGATCGCCATGGATAAAGAACTCCGCTTTGCAATCCGCGAAGGTGGCCGAACCGTTGGCGCTGGTGTGGTGAGTGAAGTTGTCGAGTAATAAGGAAAATCAGTAATCACTCCCTTTCTGCTGCAGGCAAAAGGGAATTAAGAGGTAAGTGCTATGCGTGACATTGTCACTCTTGCTTGTACTGAGTGTAAGCAACGGAATTACACGACGACAAAAAACAAGCGAAATACTCCAGATAAGCTGGAGTTTAATAAATATTGCCGCTTCTGTCGGAAGCACACCCCCCATAAAGAGACCAAATAAAGGGTGTGGCAGGAGCCGGGGTTAAATTGTAGGCCAGTAGCTCTAACGGCTAGAGCACCGGACTCCAAATCCGGGTGTTGGGGGTTCGAATCCCTCCTGGCCTGCCACAATTGCAAATTAGTACATCAGCGAGGCCAATAGATCGATGATTGGAAAATTAAACGAGTTTTTAGCCAATGTCAAAGCAGAGCTTAAGAAGGTTACCTGGCCGTCTAAAAAAGACACCTATGCTTCAACGACGGTTGTCATTGTCCTGGTAATAATCTGTGCGATCTTTCTTGGTGGTGTTGATATGATTCTTTCGCGCCTTATTCGTTTGGTCCTCGGTTGAGGATAAAAAGGACTTTACCATGGCGATGAAATGGTACAGCGTGCATACCTATTCAGGGTATGAAAATAAAGTTAAGTTGAGCCTTGAGGAGCGAATTCGCTCTTTGGCTGTTGAGGATCTGTTTGAGGAGATTTTAATCCCTTCAGAGACTGTGGTCGAAATGCATAAGGGTGAGCGTAAAACCTCGTCACGTAAGCTTTTCCCCGGTTATATCCTGGTACGGATGGAACTCAATGATGAGACCTGGCATGTCGTTACCGGGACATCAAAGGTGACAGGTTTCGTTGGTGGAGGACAAAGCCCCCCGGTAGTTCCTGATGCCGAGGTTGCTAAGATCACCAGCCGTATGGAAGAGGGCGTTGAGAAGCCGAAGCCAAAGGTTGAGTTTGAAATTGGTGAAACCGTACGGGTTGTTGATGGACCATTTCTCAATTTCACCGGTGTGGTGGAGGATGTTCGCCATGAGCGTGGTACGTTGAAGGTACTGGTGAGTATTTTCGGTCGGGAGACTTCCGTGGAGTTAGAATTTATACAGGTTGAAAAAACCAGCTAAGCTGGGATACGTTTCGTTCGTTTAAGGAGTCAGAAATGGCCAAGAAAATTATTGGACAGATTAAATTACAAATTCCAGCAGGTAAGGCGAATCCTTCGCCCCCAGTTGGCCCCGCACTTGGACAACATGGGGTCAATATTATGGAGTTCTGTAAACATTTTAACGCAAAGACTCAGGAACAGGCCGGTTTGATTACCCCTGTTGTGATAACTGTCTTTGCTGATCGTTCCTTCTCCTACATTACCAAGACGCCACCTGCGGCGGTTTTGCTGTTGCGTGCAGCAAAGTTGAAAAAAGGTTCTGGTGTCCCAAATAAAGAGAAGGTAGGCAAGGTCACCAAGGATCAGGTTCTTGAAATTGCGCGCCTGAAAATGCCTGACCTCAATGCTTTCTCAGAAGAAGCTGCGATGCGGATTATCGAAGGTACTGCGCGGAGCATGGGAATAGAAGTCGCCTGAAACGGCGAGTCGTGGAGATAGAAGATGGCAACAGGTAAAAATATCAAAAACGCGAAAGAGCTGATTGATCGTTCTCAGCTCTACGGAATTGAGGAAGCTCTTGAATTGCTCAAGAAGGGCTCCTTTGCAAAGTTCGATGAAACGGTTGATCTTAGTGTCAAGCTGGGTGTTGATCCCCGCAAAGCTGATCAGATGATCCGGGGTGCAGTGGTCTTGCCTAACGGCCTTGGTAAAACTGTGCGGGTTCTGGTTTTTGCGAAGGGAGAAAAGGCACAAGAAGCTGAGGCTGCAGGTGCTGACTATGTCGGTGCGGAAGATCTGGCAGAAAAGATCCAGGGTGGCTGGTTCGATTTTGACACGGCAATCGCTTCTCCAGACATGATGGGCGTTGTCGGCAAGATTGGTCGCGTATTAGGTCCTCGTGGTTTGATGCCCAATCCAAAGGTTGGTACCGTTACCATGGATGTGACCCGTGCTGTTGAAGAAGCAAAATCGGGAAAGGTTGAATACCGCGTTGAAAAGGCTGGTATCATTCATGCTCCGGTGGGCAAGGTTTCTTTTGAGGCGCAGAAGCTGCAAGAAAATATCCTGACGCTGATAGATGTGTTGTTGAAGGCAAAGCCTTCAACAGCCAAGGGAACTTATATGAAAAAGGTTACTTTAACCAGTACTATGGGTGCAGGAATAAATCTTGATATCCCACAACTACAGGCTTTACTCAAGTAAGTAGTTACTTGATTGCAGGCTCAGAGTCAAAGACAGCAGGTATGCGAAGCATTTAATGACCGAACCACCTGCCGAGGCTATCGGGTGCTGTGACGACATGGTCGTCTCTCCCCCCTTCAGCTCGACTTGGACGGGATTTTTATATCCCAGGATTTTAACGAAAGGAGGAGAGTAGATGAACAGGACAGAAAAAGAACAGATTGTTCAGGAACTGGCACAACGCCTGACAGAGACTCAAGCAATATTTCTGGCTGATTATCGTGGTATTAATGTTGATCAGGCCACCCAGCTACGGCGTGAACTAACTCAGGCTGGAGTTGAATATCGGGTTGTTAAAAACAGCTTGTTAAAACTGGCAGCACAAGGGACATCTTCTGAGGATCTGCAGTCTTACTGCAAGGGTCCAACTGCAATTGCATTGTCAGGTACCGATCCGGTTGCTCCTGCCAAAATTCTCAGTAAATTTGCCAAGGAAATCGATGCATTTGAACTGAAGGCTGGAGTACTCAGTGGTAAGCTGATGTCAGTTGCGGAAATCAACGCTTTAGCTGAGTTACCAAGCCGCGAACAGCTGCTGGCTATGGCATTGAGTTCTATGAATGCTCCGATAACTAATTTTGTCGGAACCATGGCTGCGATACCACGCTCACTGGTCCAGGTGTTGAATGCTATTGGTGAGAATAAAGCTGCGTAAATAAAAATTCACTAAGTTAAATACATATATTTCGGAGGAAAAAATGGCTACAATTACTAAAGAACAAGTTGTTGAATTTATTGAGAACATGACTGTACTGGAAATGTCTGAGTTTGTGAAAGAGCTTGAAGACAAGTTCGGTGTTTCAGCTGCTGCACCCGTTGCTGTTGCTGCAGCTCCCGCTGCCGGTGAAGCTGCTGCTGAAGAGCAGACCGAGTTTGATGTTATTCTGACCAGCTATGGCGAGAAAAAAATCAATGTTATTAAAACTGTCCGCGCTATTACCGGCCTTGGATTGAAAGAGGCTAAAGATGTGGTTGACAATGCTCCCGGCACTGTTAAAGAGGGTGTTTCCAAGGATGAGGCCGCAGACATCCAGAAGCAACTCGAGGAAGCTGGCGCCAGCGTGGAGTTGAAGTAGCCGGTTTTACCCCCTAGTATGTTCTTAGCCGAGGTCGCCTGGTGCGGCCTTGGCTATTGTCGTTGTCAGCTCGGCAAGTTGCCGCAGTGGATCTGTCTTCAGATCCATATTTGTGTTTGCAGGGCTTTTAATTGTTGGCCGTGAACCGACCCCAAAGGAGAAACCATGGCGTATTCGTTTGCGAATAATCCGCTCCTCAGGAAGCATTTTGCAAAGGTTACGAATATTATTGATATTCCAAACCTTATTGATATTCAAAAAACTTCTTATAAGAGATTTTTACAGGCGGAGCTGCCTTCCCCTGAGCGTAAGCAGCGTGGGCTTGAGTCGGTTTTTCGTTCTGTTTTTCCAATCCACGATTTTAGTGACACCTGTTCTATGGAGTATGTCTCCTATAGTTTAGGCGCTCCAAAGTATGATGAAGAGGAATGTCATCAACGTGGTATGACCTACGCTGCTCCAATAAAAGTCAAGGTGCGACTGGTGACCTGGGATGTCGATAAAGATGCCGGTACCCAGTCAATTCGTGACATCAAGGAGCAGGAAGTCTATTTCGGTGAAATTCCATTGATGACCGAGAACGGCACATTCATCATCAATGGGACAGAGCGGGTTATTGTCAGCCAGTTACATCGTTCACCGGGAGTTTTCTTTTCCCATGATAAGGGTAAAACCCATTCCAGCGGAAAAATACTCTTCAGTGCCCGGGTTATCCCTTATCGGGGTTCCTGGCTCGATTTTGATTTTGATCATAAGGATTTACTCTGGGTTCGTATCGATCGTCGGCGCAAACTTCCAGCAACTGTACTGTTGAAAGCTCTTGGCTATACAACCGAGGAACTTCTCGAATACTACTATGATTTTGAAGAAATTTCCTGGGACGGTAAGAAATACACAAAGAAGGTCAATTTTGACCTTTTAGCAGGTACGCGTGCCAGTTCAGATGTCCTCTCCGCAACCGGTGAGGTGCTGGTCAAGGAAAATCGCAAATTTACTCGCGCAGCGATCCGTAAGCTCAATGATGAGGGGATCGAATCAATCCCGATTACTGCAGAGGATCTGGTTGGTCAGGTTGTCAGCAGTGATATCGTTGATGAGACAACCGGTGAAGTTCTCCTGGAGTGTAATGGTGAGCTGACCGAAGCTAAAATTGAAGAACTGAGAGAAAAAGGTATTAATACTTTTTCCACCCTGTTCATCGATCATCTCTATGTTGGCCCGTATCTGAGTGATACCTTAAGGGGTGACAAAGTTGAGACGGCAGAGGATGCAATCATTGAGATTTTCCGGCGTCTTCGTCCTGGTGATCCGCCAACAATCAGAACCGCTACAACCCTGTTTGAAAGTCTCTTTTTCAATGCTGATCGATATGACATCTCTGCGGTTGGTCGTTTAAAGCTCAACCATAAGCTCGGGGTTGATAGCCCTCTGGAACTCTCGACTCTGACTAAAGAAGATGTTCTTAGTGTGGTTCGTTATCTTGTTGGCCTCCGTGATGGCAAGGGAACTGTTGATGATATTGATCACCTCGGAAACCGTCGTGTCAGAGCGGTTGGTGAATTACTTGAGAACCAGTATCGGGTCGGCCTGGTGCGGATGGAACGTGCGATTAAAGAGCGCATGAGCCTGCAGGATGTTGATAGCCTGATGCCGCACGATTTAATTAATTCTAAGCCCGTTTCTGCGGTTGTTAAAGAATTTTTTGGTTCGTCTCAGCTTTCCCAGTTTATGGATCAGACTAACCCCCTTTCTGAGGTGACCCATAAGCGTCGCTTGTCAGCTTTGGGACCGGGTGGTTTAACCCGGGAACGAGCCGGTTTTGAAGTGCGGGATGTTCACCCGACTCATTACGGCCGGGTTTGCCCGATTGAGACTCCTGAGGGGCCGAATATTGGCTTGATTGCCTCATTGGCAACCTACGCCCGGATCAATGAGTATGGGTTTGTTGAAACCCCCTATCGAATTGTAGAAGATGGGCAGGTAGGAACCGAGATAAAATATTTTTCGGCGCTCGAAGAAGAGGGGCATGCGATCGCTCAGGCAAATGCACCGATTGATGATGATGGTGTGTTTATCAATGATCTGGTCAATGTGCGTCAAACCGGTGAGTTTTTGCTCTTGCCACCGGATCAGATTGACTTGATGGATGTTTCGCCAAAGCAGATTGTTTCAGTCGCTGCCGCTTTGATCCCGTTCCTGGAAAATGATGATGCTAACCGGGCTCTGATGGGTTCCAATATGCAACGCCAGGCGGTGCCGTTGTTGCGCACCGATGCTCCTCTTGTCGGTACCGGTATGGAGCGGATCGTTGCCCACGATTCGGGAAACTCAGTTGTTGCTCGACATGATGGTGTCGTAGAGAGCGTTGATGCGGATCGAATTGTTGTCCAGATAGACGATGACGATATTGAAGAAACCGGTGCTGGTGTCGATATTTATAACCTGCATAAATTCAGCCGCTCTAACCAGAACACCTGTATCAACCAAAAGCCTATTGTTAAAACCGGGGATCATGTCATTCGTGGTGATGTGATAGCTGATGGCCCATCCACCCAATGGGGTGAATTAGCTCTTGGTCAGAATGTTCTGGTCGCATTCATGCCGTGGCACGGTTATAACTTTGAAGATTCAATCCTGATCTCTGAAAAAATTGTACAGGATGATCGTTATACCTCAATCCATATTGAGGAATTTGAGTGTGTCGCACGTGATACTAAGCTTGGTAAAGAGGAGATTACGGACGATATTCCCAACCTCGGAGAAGATGCGTTAAGTTATCTGGATGAGTCCGGGATAATTCGTATCGGCGCGAGTGTGAAGTCGGGAGATATTTTAGTTGGAAAAATTACCCCGAAAGGGGAAACACAACTCTCTCCTGAGGAAAAGCTGCTGCGCGCTATTTTTGGTGAAAAAGCAGGCGATGTCAGAGATACTTCATTGCGGGTACCACCGGGTGAAGAGGGTGTCATTATTGGCGCTCGGGTCTTCTCCCGTAAGGGCTTTGATAAAGATGCCCGGACTGAGCAGATTGAAGCGCGGGAAATTGAAAAACTGCTGCAGGATCGGGAAGATGAGATCCGCATTCTGCGAAAATCGATACGTAACAAGATTGGCACATTGCTGATTGGGTCGACTGCTGCGGTTGGGATTGAAGATGAAGCAGGCAATGTTCTGCTGCCAATGCGGCGTAAGATCACCGAAGAGGCCTTCAGTAAGGTTCCTTTTGGCCGGATTCAAGAAATCTCGGTGACGGGTAGTAATGACACTGAAGAAAAAACCAGTAACCTGTTGGCCCGATTGTCAGAGCGTGAGCTGCTGGTTACTGCTGTTTTTGATGACAAAATTGATAAATGCAAACGTGGTGATGACCTCCCACCGGGTGTCATCAAAATGGTTAAGGTTTATATTGCTATAAAACGTCGGTTGCAGGTTGGTGATAAAATGGCTGGCCGGCATGGTAACAAGGGTGTTTTGTCCAGAATTCTTCCGCAGGAAGATATGCCTTACATGGAAGATGGCACTCCGGTTGAGATTGTTCTTAATCCCCTTGGTGTACCGTCACGGATGAATGTTGGGCAGATTCTTGAAACTCACCTTGGCTTGGCTGCTCGCGGTCTCGGTAATCAAATCAGAACGGTGCTTGAAGAGCAATACAGTGAAAAGGCTCTCAAAAAGCAGATCAAAGTGGCTTACAATGATAAAGAGCTCGATCACTTTATTGATGCTTTGAATGAAGAGGATCTTAAGGTGTTAGCCCGACGATTGTTTCAAGGTATTCCAATGGCCTCTCCGGTTTTTGAGGGTGTCAGTGAGAAATTGATCAAGAAAGAAATCAAGCGTGCCGGGTTTGATACCAGTGGCCAGATGACTCTTTATGATGGCAGAACGGGAGATGCGTTCAGGGAAAAAGTCACAGTTGGTATCATGTATATGCTTAAGTTGCATCACTTGGTTGATGATAAAATCCACGCCCGCTCAATTGGTCCATACAGTTTAGTCACCCAGCAACCACTTGGTGGTAAAGCGCAGTTTGGTGGACAGCGACTCGGTGAGATGGAGGTCTGGGCAATGGAAGCTTACGGTGCCGCTCATGCCCTGCAGGAATTTTTGACTGTCAAGTCGGATGATGTGGCTGGCCGAACCCGGATGTATGAAGCTATTGTTAAAGGTAAACATACCCTTGAAGCAGGCTTGCCGGAGTCGTTTAACGTATTGATTAAAGAATTACAGGCTCTTTGTCTGGATGTTGATCTGTTGGAAGAATAATGTATGTAAGCTCCAGCGGTCATCGTCAAATTATAAATTAAAGCACTCATCCTATAAGGAGAATGCGTTTTGGAAGATATTTTTAGTCTCTTTGAGCGTCCGAAAGATCCATTGAGTTTTAACGCTATTCAATTATCGCTGGCTTCACCGGAAAAGATCCGTGAGCGTTCTTTCGGTGAAGTGAAAAAACCGGAAACCATCAATTACAGAACCTTTAAGCCTGAACGTGATGGGCTTTTTTGTGCCAAGATTTTCGGTCCAACCAAAGATTACGAATGTAATTGCGGTAAGTACAAGCGGATGAAACACCGTGGCATCGTTTGTGAAAAATGTGGTGTTGAGGTTATTCCAAGTAAGGTGCGGCGTGAGCGGTTGGGACATATTGACCTAGCCTGTCCCGTTGCTCATATCTGGTTTCTCAAGTCGTTGCCTTCACGGATTGGTGCGTTACTTGATATGACGCTTAAGGATCTGGAGAAGGTCCTTTATTTTGAAGCTTATGTGGTTCTTGATCCAGGTGAGACATCTCTGGTCAAAGGGCAATTACTTCCTGAAGATAAATACAGCGAGGCGATGGACGAATTTGCCGGACAATTTGTCGCGGGAATGGGCGCTGAAGCCGTTCGCGAATTGTTGGTTGAGCTTGACCTGGTTGAGGTTGGTGATCGACTCCGGATCGAGATGAAGGAAGCAACCAGTGAGGCTAAACGAAAAAAGATTTCCAAGCGACTGAAAGTTATCAATTCATTTCGTCAGAGCGGCAATTTACCAGAATGGATGATTTTGGAAACGGTTCCGGTTCTACCTCCTGAATTGCGACCTCTGGTCCCATTGGATGGTGGTCGTTTTGCAACCTCTGATCTGAACGATCTCTATCGCCGGGTTATTAATCGTAATAATCGCCTCAAGCGACTCATGGAGTTGCGTGCTCCGGAAGTTATTATTCGTAACGAGAAGAGGATGCTTCAAGAGGCTGTTGATGCTCTCTTTGACAATGGCCGGCGTGGCCGGGCAATTACTGGTCCAAGTAAACGTCCACTGAAGTCATTGTCCGATATGCTCAAAGGTAAAGGGGGGCGTTTCCGCCAGAACCTGCTTGGCAAGCGGGTCGATTACTCTGGCCGTTCAGTTATTGTCGTCGGCCCGGAGTTGAAACTGCATCAATGTGGTTTGCCCAAAAAAATGGCACTCGAATTGTTCAAGCCGTTCATCTATCAAAAGCTGGATGAGAGGGGCCTGTCAACGACAGTTAAAAGTGCCAAGAAAATGGTAGAAAAAGAGAAATCCGAAGTTTGGGACGTCCTGGAGGAGGTGATCAAAGAGCACCCGGTTATGCTTAACCGTGCTCCAACTCTTCACCGTTTGGGCATTCAAGCCTTTGAACCGGTGTTGATTGAGGGTAAGGCGATTCAGTTGCATCCCCTGGTGTGTACTGCTTTTAACGCTGACTTTGATGGTGACCAGATGGCTGTTCACTTGCCCCTCTCAATCGAAAGTCAGATTGAGGCGCGGGTCCTGATGATGTCGACAAACAATATCCTCTCTCCTGCAAGTGGAAAGCCGATTATTGTCCCGTCACAGGATATGGTTCTGGGTTTGTACTATATGACCAGAGAGCGGCCATTTGTTGCTGGTACAGGAAAAGTATTCGTCTCACGGGATGAGGTGCGTATGGCTTATGATGCTGGTGAAGCTGACCTGCAGGCTGCCATCAAGGTACGAATGTCTCCGGTTGCGGGAGCACCGGTTGAGCGTATCTCAACAACTGTAGGACGCATTCTGTTGCGTGAAGTTGTTCCTGATGCTATTGATTTTAAACACGTTAATAAAGTTATGGGTAAGAAGCAGGTTGCCGATTTAATTGATATCAGCTTCCGTTTTGCCGGCAACAAGGAGACCGTCATTCTTGCAGATAAGCTCAAGGAGACAGGCTTCCGTTATTCGAGTTTAGCCGGTGTTTCAATCTGCCTTGATGATATGGTCATCCCGAAGACTAAGGGTGCGAGGATCAAGGTCGCTGCGAATGAAGTGAAAGATATTCAACGACAGTATACGGAGGGGTTGATAACCGATGGCGAGCGCTATAATAAGGTTATTGATATCTGGGCCAAGTGTACTGAGGATATTGCGGGGACAATGCTCGGCAATATCGCTTCTGAAAAAATAACCTCGGAAAGTGGTGAAGAGGTTGAAGTTTCGTCATTTAATGCGATCCACATGATGGCCGATTCCGGGGCTCGGGGTAGTGCCCAGCAGATCCGTCAGTTAGCAGGAATGCGTGGTTTGATGGCTAAACCGGACGGCTCAATTATTGAGACCCCCATCACCGCTAACTTCCGTGAGGGCTTGACGGTTCTGCAGTATTTCATCTCAACTCACGGCGCTCGTAAAGGTTTGGCTGATACAGCGTTAAAAACCGCAAACTCTGGTTATTTGACCCGGCGCCTGGTCGATGTTGCGCAGGATGCCATCATTATAGAGCAGGATTGTGACACGATCGACGGGATTGAGGTTTCATCTCTCACTGAAGGTGGGGAAGTTATAGAGCGTGTCGGTGATCGAATTCTTGGTCGGGTTGCTCTGGATGATATTATTGATCCTGTCACCGACAAGCTGTTGGTTGATGCGAACCAGTTGATCGATGAGGAACTGGTTGCAATCATTGAAGATGCTGGAATCGAAAAAGTTAAAATACGTTCGGTTCTGACCTGTAAGAGTAAGCGCGGTATCTGTGCTTATTGTTATGGTCGCGACCTGGCGCGAGGCCACCTGGTTAACCTTGGTGAGGCTGTTGGTGTTATTGCTGCACAGTCAATTGGTGAGCCTGGTACTCAGCTCACCATGCGGACTTTCCACATTGGTGGTACCGCTTCACGGCGTGCAGAACAGACCGCCCTAGAAGCCCGCTTCGATGGCTCGCTCAAATATATCAACCTGACTACGGTTGATAATGTTGACGGCTTCCCGGTGGTCATGAATCGCAAAGGTGAAATTGCTGTGATTGATGATACTGGTCGTGAGCGGGAACGTTATTCAGTTGTCTATGGTGCACGCTTGACTCAACATGAAGGCGGAGCGATCAAGAGTGGTGAGACGTTGGCAGAATGGGACCCCTATACTGTTCCAATTATTACCGAGGTAGGCGGTATTGTCCATTATGGTGATATCGCTGAGGGAGTGACAATGCAAGAGCAGGTTGACGCAGTCACTGGCCTTTCACGTAAAGTTATCACCGAAGCTAAATCTGCCGATAAGAGACCGCGGATCACCCTGAAGGGGGAGGACGGCAAGACTGTCAAATTGCCAAATGGAGCCCTGGCCCAATATATGTTGCCAGTTGGCGCTAATATCTCGGTTGAAGAGGGTATGGAGCTTCATGGCGGTGCAATTCTTGCTAAAATTCCGCGTGAAACAACCAAGACTAAAGATATTACCGGTGGTTTGCCCCGCGTTGCCGAGCTATTTGAAGCGCGCAAACCAAAAGAACTTGCAGTTATTTCTGAAATTGATGGGGTTGTTTCCTACGGTAAGGACTCCAAAGGTAAGCGTAAGATTGTCGTCACTCCTGGAATCGGTGAGCCAGGCGAATACCTCATCCCCAAAGGAAAGCATATTTCGGTGCATGAGGGGGACTTTATCCATGCTGGCGAAGAGTTGGTCGATGGATCCAGCAACCCGCACGATATTTTGCGTGTGCTTGGTAGTAAAGAGCTTTCAAAATATCTGGTCGATGAAGTTCAAGAAGTTTACCGTTTGCAGGGGGTTAATATTAACGATAAGCATATTGAAACTATCGTGCGACAGATGCTGCGTAAAGTACAAATCAAGGAAGTCGGCGATACTAACTTCCTGACAGAGGATCAGATTGATCGTTGGGTCTTTGAGGAGACGAATAATAAGGTTCTGGCTGCAGGTGGTGAACCTGCAATCGGTGAGCCGATTATGCTCGGGATTACCAAGGCGTCTCTCTCTACTGAGTCGTTTATCTCAGCAGCCTCTTTCCAGGAAACCACCAAGGTGCTGACACAGGCTTCAATCCAGGGTAAGAAAGATTCACTGCGCGGCCTTAAGGAAAACGTTATTATGGGCCGCTTGATACCAGCTGGTACCGGAGTTGCCAAATACCGCTCTGCCGAGCTGCTGATTCCAGAACCAGAGATCAAGCTGGAAGAACCGATTGAGATAGATGAATCGGAGACAGAGCCGTCCGTAGAGGCAGAATAAAGAGGTGCGAAGGCCCCAGTAACTGGGGCCTTTTTCCTAGTGAAGACTAATCTGTAAATGAGAAAAAAGAGCTTGACAAAGATGATGGCGATTGATAATCTCTGCGGGTTTTTCCCCACAGAAAGATCAGTCTTGATGACTGGAATAATGCTAAGGATTTGGGAGAATCTAGATGCCAACAATTAACCAATTGATCCGCAACGGGCGTAAAAAGAAGATTGTAAAATCGACTGCCCCTGCGCTTAAATCTTGCCCGCAGAGACGTGGTGTTTGCACTCGCGTGTATACTACGACTCCAAAAAAACCTAATTCCGCCTTGCGGAAGGTTGCTCGGGTTCGTTTGACTAATGGGATTGTCGTGACTTCGTATATTCCTGGGGTCGGTCACAATCTACAGGAACACTCTGTTGTTTTGATTCGTGGCGGTCGGGTTAAGGATCTGCCCGGTGTCCGTTATCATATTGTGCGTGGCACTCTCGATCTTGCTGGTGTTAAGGATCGTAGGCAGGGTCGTTCTAAATACGGCGCTAAGCGCCCGAAGTAATTTAAGTAACTAATATTAGTCTGAGGAAGAGGACGCTATGCCAAGGAGAAGAGAGGTCCCTAAGCGGATCATCTTGCCTGACCCCAAATTCGGGGATCTGCAGGTCGCCAAGTTCGTTAATAATGTCATGGTCGATGGAAAGAAAAGCACCGCTGAACAGATTGTTTACGGCGCATTTGCTTTGGTTGCTGAGCGTTCAGGTAATGACCCTCTTGAGGTCTTCAGGACCGCTATGGAGAATGTTCGACCAGTTCTTGAGGTTAAATCACGTCGTGTCGGCGGATCAACTTACCAGGTTCCAATAGAGGTGAGTCCATCACGCCGTACTGCGCTGGCAATGCGTTGGATTGCAATCCATGCTAAGGCTCGCAGTGAGAAGACTATGCGTGAGCGCCTAGCTGGTGAATTTTTGGATGCATTTAATAATCGGGGCGCGGCTGTGAAGAAGCGCGAAGATACACACCGTATGGCAGAAGCTAATAAGGCATTTGCTCATTACCGTTGGTAGTTTAGTCGTTAGGATCAGGAGTATTTTGTGGCTCGTAAGGTAGCTTTAGACAAAACCCGCAATATTGGCATTATGGCTCATATTGATGCCGGTAAAACGACGACTACGGAACGTATTCTTTACTATACGGGAGTCTCGCATAAGATTGGTGAAGTTCATGATGGTGCTGCCACCATGGATTGGATGGAGCAGGAGCAGGAGCGGGGTATTACTATCACTTCGGCTGCAACAACCTGTTTTTGGAAAGAGCATCGAGTCAATATAATTGACACCCCCGGGCACGTCGATTTTACTATTGAGGTTGAGCGTTCTCTAAAGGTTCTGGACGGTGCGATTGCCGTTTTCTGTTCAGTTGGTGGTGTTGAGCCCCAGTCCGAAACCGTCTGGCGTCAAGCCGACAAGTATGGTGTTCCCCGGATTGCTTTTATAAATAAGATGGATCGAACTGGTGCTGACTTTACCCGTGGCGTTGAAATGATCCGTGATCGTCTCGGCGCGAACCCACTGCCGCTCCAGTTACCCATTGGGGCTGAAGAGGATTTTCGCGGTCTGGTTGATCTGGTAGCTATGCAGGCAGTTGTCTGGGATGACGAATCGATGGGTGCCAAGTATGAAATAGTCGATATCCCTGCTGATATGATGGATGAAGTTGAGATTGCTCGGGAAGCATTGCTGGAAGAAATTTCATCTCATGATGATGATTTGATGGAAAAATATTTAGCCGGTGAGGAGTTGTCTCTCGACGAGGTTAAGGCTGCTATCCGCAAAGGAACCCGAGACATCGTTTTTTGTCCGGTTCTGTGTGGCAGTGCCTTCAAGAATAAAGGCGTGCAGACCTTGCTGGATGCAGTGATTGATTACATGCCTTCACCGCTTGATGTCGGAGCAATTAAGGGTGTTCACCCCGATACGGGTGAAGAATTAGAGCGCCCCGCAGGCGACGACGCACCTTTTTCAGCACTGGCATTTAAAATTATGACCGACCCCTTTGTCGGCCAGTTAACTTTCTTCCGTGTTTACTCTGGGGTTGCTGAGTCGGGAACAACGGTTATGAACTCGACCAAAGAGAGAAAAGAACGCTTTGGTCGCCTGTTGAAAATGCATGCCAATAAGCGTGAAGAGATCAAGCAGGTCTATTCCGGAGATATCGCAGCTGCCGTTGGCCTGAAGAATACCACGACAGGTGATACCCTCTGTGACCTACAAAACCCGGTCCTTCTTGAATCGATGGATTTTCCAGAGCCGGTCATTCACCTCTCGGTTGAGCCAAAAACTAAGGCAGACCAGGAGAAGATGGGAGTGGCCCTTGGTAAACTTTTGTCTGAGGATCCGTCACTGAGGGTGAGAACTGACGATGAGACGGGGCAAACGATTCTTTCTGGAATGGGCGAATTGCACCTTGATATTATTGTCGACCGGATGAAGCGTGAGTTTAAAGTTGAGTGTAATGTTGGCGCTCCACAGGTTGCTTATCGAGAGTCAATTACCAAGTCAGTTGAAGTTCAGGGGAAATTTGTACGTCAATCTGGTGGTCGCGGACAGTACGGCGATTGCTGGTTGAGACTTGAGCCCGGTGAGCCTGGTAAAGGTTTTGAGTTTATTGATTCAATCAAAGGTGGAGTCATCCCTCGCGAGTACATCCCTGCGGTTGGCAAAGGTGCGGAGGAAGCTTCTACCAATGGTGTATTGGCTGGATTCCCAATTGTTGATATCAAGGTTACTTGCTTCGATGGTTCGTACCATGATGTGGACTCCAACGAGATGGCATTCAAAATTGCAGGATCGATAGGCTTTAAGGAAGGTGCCAAGAAGGCTGGTCCAGTATTACTGGAGCCAATTATGTCTGTTGAGGTTGTTGTCCCTGATGAGTATATGGGGGATGTAATCGGTGATCTGAATAGTCGTCGTGGTCGCATTATGGGGATGGAAGCTCGTGGCGGTGCACAGGTTATTGATTCTCACGTGCCACTTTCAAGTATGTTTGGTTATGCGACAGATTTGCGCAGTGCAACTCAGGGTCGCGCTACATATTCTATGGTTTTTGATCATTACGATCAGGCGCCAAAAGCAATTAGTGAAGAAATTATCGCCAAGGTCAATGGTTAGGCCAAGGATAGGAGTATATTATGTCCAAGGAAAAGTACGAGAGGACAAAGCCGCACGTCAATATTGGCACCATCGGTCACGTTGACCATGGCAAGACCACACTGACAGCAGCCATCACCAAAGTTTTGGCAGAGCAGTCAGGT
>JAGGWI010000249.1 GCA_021157505.1 Desulfuromusa sp.
ATGGTGGCAAAGGGGTTCATCAAAAGTGGCTTTGCCAATCTCTTTACCAGCTAATTTTTCCAGATTTTTCTTTAATTGATCAGTCATTATCACCACAATCTGAGGTACAAATATCGACAACCTGCAACTGCACCGATTCCTGGCCGCGCCACTGGTTAATACCAGGACGATACAACAGATCGATTTCTCCATTCAACTGGTCAAAGTATTCAGCCTGCCCAAAGGCGATACAGCCAACCCGGAAACCATCCTGTTCAACATCAAATTTCAGATGTTTATCACCCAGAATTCTAGGTGAAAGAGCCCGGCAGTTACGACTGACAAAAGCGGGCTGAGAATTTCCTGCCCCATATGGATTCAGTGTTTCCAGCTCTCTTAATAATTGCAGGGTGAAACTGGATAACGAAACCTCGCCGTCATGATATGCAACCGGCAGCAGATCATCACTGGTAAGATGGTTGATCGCTGTCCGTTCAAATGCTGCAACAAATGATTCGAGATTTTCTTCCAAAACAGACAACCCGGCAGCCATTGCATGCCCACCAAACCCGGACAATGGGGCAGCACTCTCCTTTAATGCCTCATAAAGATTGAAACCGCTGATCGAACGGGCAGAGCCTTTTCCCCGACCCTCTTCGAGAGCAATCAAAATGGTTGGACGGTGATAACGCTCAACCAGACGACTCGCGACAATGCCGATCACTCCCGAGTGCCAGTTTTCACTGGCCAGAACAATACTATAACGTTCCGGTTGGTTCTGCTCCTCAACCAGTGCAATTGCCTCAGTTAGAGTCTGCTGCTCGATTTTCTGCCGTTCCCGGTTAAAACCATCCAGCAGCTCTGCCAGTGGGTCAATCTCCTGCGGATCTTCACCGAGCAATAATTTCACTCCAAGGGCAGCATCCTCTAATCGTCCCGCCGCATTGAGCCGTGGTGCCAGGCGAAAACCAACCACCCCGCTGCTGACCTTTTTAACATCAGCAACCCGCTTCAGCGCCGCAATTCCCGGACGTACTCCCGACTCTAACAACTGCAACCCACTGCGCACCAAGATCCGGTTGACTCCACCCAGGGGGACAATGTCAGCGATAGTTCCCAGGGCGACCAGATCAAGTCCTTGACGCAAGTCAGGTTCTTCCCTTGTCACAAAATAGTTATTTTCACGCAGCTGTCGACGCAGTCCAACCAACAGAAAAAAGGCAACTCCGACTCCGGATAACTCCTTCCAGGGAAACTTGTTTTTCAGCAAATGGGGATTAATCAAGGCAAGACAGATTGGAAGTTCATCGGGAGGTTGATGGTGGTCGGTAATAATCAGATCCAGCCCCAATTCAGCAGCCAATTCGGCTTCTGCCAGAGCAGAAACGCCACAATCAACCGAAACAATCAGCGCACAACCGTCCTCTTTTGCCTGGTGTATCGCAGCAGCAGAAAGACCATAACCATCCTTCAAACGGAGGGGAATGTGGTACCCAACATTGCCCCCCATTGCACGCAGGGTTTCAACCAACAGAGTACAACCAGTGATCCCATCAACATCATAATCACCGTGAACTGCAATTTTCTCCCCTTGAACCAATGCCTGCTCTAAACGAGCACATGCAATCCCCATATCGGGCAACAGATCAGGGTCAGGCAGTGCTGATAAACCTGCCTGTAGAAATTCAATCCCCTGCTCTGCTGTAGTCACACCACGTAATAACAGAACTTGAGCAGTCAAATCCTGGAGATGCAGGTCATTGGCTAATTGACCAACCTGAGTGACTGTTGGTTGGCTTTTGCGTAACTTCCACTGGCGCAATTCTACCGGTTGCATCGCAACATGACCTTATCACAAAAGTTATTATTGTCTGAAAGCAGTGATTCAACTAAAACAGGCCGGGACAAAAGCCCGGCCTGATATTTATTATTGCGTTGTTTTTGGAATCTCTGGTTGGGATTTTAAAATATCCAATTCCGATTGAACCTGTCTCGCTCCGGGGCTACCGGGGTCAATAGCGATAAATTGCTCCCAAACCACCCTTGCTTTAGCAAAATCCTGAAGATCATAACGATACACAATCCCCATATTATACAGACTTTGCTGGTGGCTGCTATCGATGGCAATGGCCTTTTCAAAGTTACTGATCGCTTTATCATACCAACCAATACGCCGATACATCACCCCTTGATCAGTCAAGATATCAGGATCTTTATCATTCAGCTCAAGAGCTTTGGCGTAAGCATTAATCGCCCGCATCGGCTGATTTGAATCAAAAAAGTTATGGCCAAGCCTCACCCAGGCATTACGATTGCCCGGTTCTCTGGCAACAATTTCTTCCAGCACCGAAGTTTGCTGCTGTTGATTAACCGCTGGTGCCGCAACCGGAGCAGAAACCGGAGCAGAAGAAGTGACATCCTTCTTCAAATTAGAAACAATCACCCCGATCAAGATTCCTGCAGCCAGAGCGAGAAAAACAAACAGGATCGTCTCTTTCTTCATTCAGCTACTTACCTTTAACTGGCTTTGAACGTGCGTCCATCTTCTCCTGCCAGAAAATCAGTACCGGACTGGCAACAAAAATAGATGAATAGGTACCAACCAGTACCCCGATCAACATTGCAAAAGCGAAATTGTGAATCACCCCTCCGCCTAGAACAAACAGGGCAAGAACCACCAATAAGGTCGTTCCGGATGTCAGCAACGTACGGGACAGGGTTTCATTGATACTACGATTGACAATATAGGAAAAACTTTCTTTATGGTATTTTCCTGAATTTTCACGAATCCGGTCGTAAACAATAATTGTATCGTTCAACGAATAACCGATGATTGCCAGAAATGCAGCAATGATCGGCAGATCAATCTCTCTTCCAGATAGACTGAATACCCCTAAGGTAATCATTACATCGTGAACAAGAGCAATAATTGCGCCGACAGCAAAACGGAACTCAAACCGCCAGGAGATATAAGCCAGGAGTCCCAACATGGCGTAAAAGAGCGCCTTCAACCCCTTATTACGCAAATCTTTACCAACCTGTGGCCCAACCATCTCCACCCGACGAATATCGACATCACCTTTTTCATAGGTTTGTTCGAGTGCCGCCTGGATTTGAACCGAAAGTCCCTTCAGCTTACCAGAAGCTTGTTCAACGCGAATCAAAAACTCATTTTGATTGTCACCAAAACTCTGCACCACCGGCTCGCCCAGATCCAAGTCTGCCATAGCTTTTTTAATCGCAGAAGCGTCAGTTGATTGGGCGAATTGTACCTGAACCAGAGTTCCACCGGCAAAATCGATTCCATAATTCGGGCCACCTTTAACCGCTAGAGAGGCGAGACCGATCAGGATCAATACTACCGAAAAAATCAGCGCAAGTTTACGTTTACCAACAAAATCTATATCAATATCCGGCTTGATCAGCTGCATGCCGTAAG
>JAGGWI010000267.1 GCA_021157505.1 Desulfuromusa sp.
AAGCTTTGGAGCATGTAGAAGATTATTTGAGCGTTGATGTGGCGCTGACTAAGGGTGCCGGTTGCTTTGTTTTACGGGTGCGGGGTGATTCGATGATCGAGGCGCAGATCGCTGATGGTGATCTGGCAGTTGTCAGCCCGCAAGTGACTGCTGATAACGGTGATATTGTTGTCGCCATGCTCGATGGTGAAGCTACTCTGAAACGTTTTTATCGAGAAGCTGGGTACATTCGCCTGCAGCCGGAAAACTCTCATTTCCAACCAATAATACTCTCTGCCAGTGACGGAGAAGTCACTATCCTTGGAAAAGTTACCGGGATCTTTCGTCTGTTGGGATCTTGATCGTGCGGGAGGTGGTTGATGATATCCGGGTCGGGGTGATCCATGGCCCCGGTGGGCGGATCCAACCGGTCTGGTTTGATCTGCAGCGCAAACAGCACCGCATTCAACAGGTGACCAATAGCTGGCACGAAAAGCGTGGAGCTGTTTCCCTGATCTATTTCCATGTGACCGATGGGGGAGCACTCTACGAACTGGTTTATAGTCCAACCGAAGCCCATTGGCGACTGGAGATGATTGAAATATTAACCTGAGTTAGTGGGCGATGATCAATGTTTTTCGTTGTTGACCATAGGAATACCAGTCACAATCAAAATCAGCCTCTCGCAGAGCACGCGGAGAGCGCTGAGGAAAGCAAAGTCAAAACCTTTTTGGAGAGGTTAAAACAAGAATGAATTTGAAGGTTTTCTCCGCGAACTCTGCGTTCTCAAGTGAGTATCAGCGAACGGGCGTGAGGCCGGTTTCAGATTTTTTCAGTCCTTACTCACTGATGCAGGTTTAACATGACCCGCACCATTATGCATATCGATATGAATGCTTTCTTCGCGGCAGTGGAGCAGCAATCAAACCCCGCTTTGCGTGGTCGCCCGGTTGCCGTAGTTGGCGCTCAACAGCGGACAATCATTCTGACTTCATCCTATGAAGCCCGTGCATATGGGGTGAAAACCGGGATGACTCTCTATGAGGCGCGACAGAAATGTCCTCAACTGCAACTGGTCAAGGCAAATAATCGTCTCTATACCCATGTCTCCAGTCAGATTATGTTGATTTTCCAAGACTATACCCCCCTGGTCGAGGTTTCTTCGGTTGATGAAGCATTTCTTGATGTTTCAGGATCACTGCACTATTTCGGTAGTGTCGAGCGGATTGCCTATCTGATTAAATCGCGGATAAAATCCCGGTTGGGTTTGACCTGTTCGGTTGGCATTGCCCCTAATAAATTGTTGGCGAAGCTCGCTTCAGATCTGCATAAACCGGATGGTTTGACCTTGATTCAATCCGCAGAAGTTCCTGATCTGTTGGAAGATCTTCCGATTGAGGAAATCTGTGGCATCGGACCTAAGACAACACAAAAGTTGAATCATCTGGGGGTTTTCAGCTGTGGTCAGTTGGGTCGCTTTTCCGTTACGAAACTTAAAAAACAGTTTGGGGTGATCGGTGAACGCTTGATCTTGATGGGGCGGGGGATTGATCCAAGCCCGGTGATGACTTCCGAGCAGGAAGCCGCGGTGAAAACCATTGGCCACAGTATGACTCTGCGAAAAGATATCTGCTTGCGGGAAGATATCGCTCGGTTTTTATCCCAACTGGCAGAAATGGTGGGTCGCCGGGCGCGGCGTCATGGGGTGAGTGGTCAAACTGTCACTTTGACAATTCGCCATAATGATTTTTCGACCTACAGTCGACAGCAGATACAAGCGGCTCCTATCAGCCGTAGCGAAGAAATTTATCATGCGGCTCTCCGGATTCTCGATGGATTATTATTAACTTTGCCGATTCGCTTGCTCGGAGTCCGTCTGTCAAATCTGCACCATTTTTGCCAGCAGATCCCCCTATTGCCGGAGGAACGGCGGCGGGAGCAATTAACCGCATCTCTGGATCGGGTCAATGATCGCCATGGGGAGTTTACCGTGATGCCGGGGAGTTTATTATCGGTCAAAGGGAAGGGGAGTCATGTCATTTCCCCGGCCTGGAGACCGGAGGGGATTCGTAATATTGGGGTGCAGTAGACTGTCTACTCACTGCTTCAGATTGATAGTCCTTAGCGATAAGTGTTTCGTCATTGGATCAAAATCCCTATCATCATGTAATAAGGGGATATTTTCAGTAATGCAGAATGTTCCAATGATGATATCTATGGTTTTTCGGACGGTGATGCCCTTTTTGCGTAATGTTCTGTAATTTTCGGCGCTTTGAATTGCAATGTCATAGCCACCGATCTGTTTGCAGGGGAGGATGCTTAAAACTTCCTTGGCTTTTTTGTATTCACTATCCTTTCGAAATCCCTGTAATACTTCCGTGAGAATTAAATCCCCCGTATAGATGGGAATTTGTTGCAGCATTTGGTCAAGAATTTCAGTTTGCCAGGTGGTTTTACCGTTAAAATAGTTTATCCATACCGAGGAGTCGACCAAGATCATCGGTCGATTCTCATTTCATCCAAATTTCCTTCCCAGCTCAATTTGCCTCGCAACTGGCGAATCTTCTCCTGTTTTTTGACTTGCACCAGGAGGTTGAGTGCCTGGTCGACAACACCTTTTTTGGTTTTTATATTACTTAATTCCATTGCTTCGGCCATCAGATCGTCATCAACGACAATATTTGTTCTCATTCCAGACTCCTTAGGAAAGCTTACGATGTGTATATTTTTTTATATTATACACATTGTAAAATCATGTCAATAGTGGGGATATTTATATATACGTTGATCCACCCCGAGTTTCCAAATAGAAGATTGACAGGTAACTATTGTCCCCCCCCACTTTTTTAATCATTCTGCTTGAGTGAACCTGACCAGTTGGTTAATCAATTCTTCGCGTGAAAGTTTCGAAGTCGACAATTGTGGGAACTGCCGATATACGGAATTTCGTTGTTGCAGTAATTCGACAATTTTGGCTTGCGGATCTTCCTCTTGTAGAAGGGGACGAACATCCTGTTGTTTTGAAATCCGGGCTAAAATTTCCTCAGGTGATGCCGTCAGGCAAATAATTTTCCCCGTTTTTCCCAGTACTGCAACGTTCTTGGGATCAAGGACCAGCCCGCCACCAGTTGCAATAACCAACCTCTCTTTTTGTGCCAGCTCTTCGACCAGATTCGACTCAAGTTTGCGGAAAGCTGCTTCCCCTTCGGTCTGGAAAAGTTCGGCGATGGTTTGACCTATTTGCGCTTCGATCAGGGCATCGGTATCGATAAATTGATAACCGATCTTTTCTGCCAGCAGTCGTCCTAGCGTTGTTTTTCCCGTCCCCATAAATCCGGTCAGGATAATGTTTGGTTGTGTCATATTGCCTCAAATAAAGTCAAGATCGCCTCACGCCCGCTCGCTGGCGCTCACTCAAGCCACAAAGCCGCCAAGAAATTCTAAAAACTCTCATCTTTCTTTGTGACTTGGTGGCTTTGTGTGAGACGAATGCTTTGAATCTGTTTTTCTGGGTATAGGTTATGTTTGTGGAAGATAGAAAAATGGGTTTGTGGTGTCAAGTTATGAATTTATCGGCTTATTTCCTTGGTATTCCCGAGGTTTTCTGTCATACTCCCGCTCTTTTGAAAAAATCACTATTTATAAAGGACTTATGGATGTCTGAAAAAATAAGAAATATTGCAATTATCGCTCACGTTGACCATGGGAAAACAACTCTGGTCGATGCCATGCTGGTGCAATCGGGGGTCTACCGTGAGCATCAGGAGATTACCGAGCGGGTGATGGACAGTAACGATCTGGAGAAGGAGCGGGGAATTACCATTCTCTCCAAAAACCTGTCGGTACAACATGGTGGGCTGAAAATTAACATTGTTGATACTCCGGGTCACGCCGATTTTGGTGGTGAGGTTGAGCGGATTTTGAAGATGGTTGATTCTGTTCTGCTGCTGGTTGATGCTTTTGACGGACCGATGCCTCAGACCCGGTTTGTGTTAAAAAAATCCCTTGATCTGGGGATCAAACCGATAGTTGTTATCAACAAAATTGATCGTCCGGGTGCACGACCAGAAACTGTTGTTGATATGGTTTTTGACCTGTTCTGTGAATTGAATGCCAATGAAGATCAACTCGATTTTCCAATCGTCTACGCCAGCGCTAAATTTGGAATTGCCAAGCGGCATCTGGAAGATGAGTCAGACAATCTCGAGCCATTATTTGAGATGATTGGTGAGCGGGTTGATCCCCCCAAAGGTGATCCAGCGGCACCTTTCCAAATGTTGGTCGCAAATATTGATTACAATAAGTTTATCGGTCGGACAGCAACTGGAAAAATTGCTAATGGGACAGTCAGAGCCGGTGAAACCGTTGCCAGAATTGACCATGCGGGAAAAATAAAAACTGGACGAATTACTAAATTGCTTGGCTATCAGGGATTACAGCAAGTGGAGTTGCAGGAAGCTTTTGCCGGGGATATTGTTACAATCGCCGGTTTTGAAGAACTGGGAATCAGTGAAACTTTAGCTGATGCTGAAAATCCAGTTGCACTTCCTTATGTTGCCATTGATGAGCCAACGTTATCGATGAACTTTATTGTCAATAATTCACCTTTTGCCGGACTGGAAGGCAAGTGGGTCACCTCCCGGAATATCCGTGAACGGTTAATGAAGGAATTACGTACGAATGTTTCTCTCCGGGTTGAAGAGACCGGCAGTACCGATACATTTAAAGTATCCGGGCGGGGTGAATTGCACCTGTCGATCCTGATTGAAACGATGCGGCGTGAAGGTTTTGAACTTTGTGTTTCCAAGCCCGAGGTTATTTTTCGTGAAGTTGATGGTGAGCGACATGAGCCAATTGAACATTTGACCATTGATGTGCCTGAAGAACATCAGGGAACGGTGATAGAAAAACTGGGCAAGCGTAAGGCTGAAATGACCTCGATGCAGCCTATGGATGGAACAAATCGGATTGAATTTCTGATACCAGCGCGTGGTTTGATCGGTTTTCGGACCGAATTCATGACTGATACCCGTGGAACCGGGGTGATGAATCACACTTTCTATGATTATTCTCCCTATAAGGGTCCCATGGAAGGGCGTAAAAACGGGGTTCTGATTGCTTTGGAACTGGGTGAAACAGTGGCTTATTCCCTGTTTAATTTACAGGATCGCGGCATTTTATTCGTTGGCCCTAATGTTAAGGTCTATGAGGGGATGATTATCGGGCAGCACGCCAAGGAGGATGATCTGGTCGTCAACTCCTGTCGCGGCAAGAAGCTCACCAATGTTCGTTCTTCTGGAACCGATGAAGCGGTACGGATAATAACACCCAGAACTCTGTCTCTGGAGCAGTCATTGGAGT
>JAGGWI010000261.1 GCA_021157505.1 Desulfuromusa sp.
ACCTGACTGCTCTGCCAAAACTTTGGTGATGGCTGCTGTCAGTGTGGTCTTGCCATGGTCAACGTGACCGATGGTGCCAATATTGACGTGCGGCTTTGTCCTCTCGTACTTTTCCTTGGACATAATAAAATCTCCCTTTTGTTGTCTTTTGCGTCTACTAAACTAATTTTCCAGAAACAACTGCAAATCTAAGCAGTACTAACCAATTCTAAAAACCCAAACCTCAGGCATAATAAGATGGAGCCCACAACCAGATTTGAACTGGTGACCTCATCCTTACCAAGGATGCGCTCTACCGACTGAGCTATGTGGGCCTAACATAACCTTTTTCACGAAGAGAAAATGGAGCGGGAAACGGGATTCGAACCCGCGACCCTCAGCTTGGAAGGCTGATGCTCTAGCCAGCTGAGCTACTCCCGCCAAAATCTCTTCCGTATATCAAATGTGTGGGAAAGGACTCCACACGACCCTGCTCCAGTTCCTACGGCTCAACAGCCTCCTGGCGCACAGCAGCCGGGCTCTATCCGGCAGGCTCAAATGGTGGAGGGGGGAGGATTCGAACCTCCGAAGGCTACGCCATCAGATTTACAGTCTGGTCCCTTTGGCCACTCGGGAACCCCTCCAGGGGGTGTTTAACTATTCTATTATCAAGCCGTCAGGCCTGTTATATGCTGGAGCTGGCGAGAGGAATTGAACCCCCAACATCCTCATTACAAGTGAGGTGCTCTGCCAATTGAGCTACGCCAGCACAAGACGGGACTTATAACCCAGGAAAAACTGGAATGCAAGATAAAAATCAGCTATTTTTTTCCTGCATAATTTGAATCATTATCGCGTCGACCTCGGCCATGCCAATTTCGCTGATACGACTCAAATTTTGAATTGTTTCCTCTGCCGTCTTACCGACAAATCCTTCTACGGAGGTGATGCCATGGTCATTCAAAGCCATATAGGCAGAACGGATTGCCGAATCGGTAGAACTAACCACCTTCAGGGCGCAGCCACCCTTGGCTCCGTCACACAACATACCGCCCAGATCACTGATCAGGTTATTAACCGCCAGGGTCATCTGCTCGATATTTTTACCCGCCTGCTGATAGACAATGGCAACCGCAGCACCAACCCCAGCGGCAATAGAACAACCACAGATCGGTGACAAACTGCCAGTGTAGCATTTGATATAACTATTGATCAGATGTGATAGCGCGATACTTTTAACAATTGTACGCTCGTCAATATCAAACCAGAGTCCGACATTATAGGGGACCAGAATCGCAACAATCCCCTGGTTGCCACTCCCACCACTTGACATGACCGGCAAACTGAGACCAGCCATCCGACCATCCGCCGCAGCTGCGGTTAAAATTTTGGTTGAAGAAAAAACATCATTCTGGAGATAACCCTTCTCCTTGAGATCAGCAAGATAGTAGCCAACTTTTTTAATCTCCAGCCCTTTCGTTGAAATTGCCTGATTATAGCGAACCCCCTCCAATAGAAAAGAGTAGTCTTCCTCATCCAGTTGCTCTACGAGATCAACCAGATCGGCAATACGCATCCCCTTCAGGGTCTCCTTATAATCAGACTGCTGCACTGTTTCTGCCGCTGGATCTACGCTAAAAAGAACTTCTTTATCTTTTTCAAGCAAAATCAGGTTGGTATGGTTATCAGCCAGAATTGCTCTAACAGTTGAAACTCCATCGGAGGCAACAACCTCAATATGGAGACCTTGTCTTGCTGTATCGCAGGTGATCGTCGCTTTCTTGGCAGCAATCAGCTTCTTGGCCTGATCAATCAGTTCAGGTGCACCGCCATCCAGAATCTGCATCTTAAGTTCCGGCTGTCGAATCAAAGCCCCCAGCACTCCAGCAATCAGATTACCTCTTTCGCCATTGGTATTCGGCACGATAACCGCTAAGCCATTTTTATAAACACCAGGATCTACACTGATAGTTATTTGCTCCAGAGAACCCGAAAGCTCCTTAGCTGCAAGACTGGCAGCATAGGCAACCGCCGTTGGTTCCGTACAACCAAGTGCTGGATAAACTTCCTGCTGGAGAATTGTTTTCAGTAAATTCATGTTAAATCACTCTTTTTTGGATAATAGATTTCCTGCCCTGCTTTTATTGGCTATTCTGCCTGACAACCTCAAATAGAGCAATTCCAGTGGCGACCGAAGCATTCAGAGAATTAATTTTCCCGAGCATGGGGATTGTCAATAGTGCATCGCAGTGGTTGCGAATATTCGGTCGCAAACCCTTCCCTTCACTACCAACAACCAGGGCAAGGTTGCCCTGTAAATCGGTTGAAAATAAATTCTGAGCCTCTGCTTCACCAGCCAAACCATAACACCAGACCCCCGCACTTTTTAGTTCATCAAGAGTCCGTGAGAGATTAGTAACCTGACACAATGGCAGATGGGCAAGAGCTCCGGCAGCGGTCTTTTCCACCACTGAAGTGACCGGGCAGGAACGATCCTTGGCAACGATAACTGCCCGACACCCGGCAACTTCGGCACTGCGAAGGATCGCACCAAAATTATGTGGATCGGTAATGCCATCGAGAAGAAGAAAGAAAGCAACCTGTTGACTGGCTCTCCAGTCACGCAGAAGTTCGGCAAAATCGGTATAGCGGAAAGAGGTCAGCAGCAGCAGAACTCCCTGATGATGGCTATGACCCGCCAGCCGATCAAGCTCCTGGCGCGCAAAATAATTTATTTTCAGCCGCTGCTGTTCTGCCTGTGAAATCAGCCCTTCCAAACGGTCGTTAGGCTCGCCGTTAACCACCAGCAGTTCAAGTGGCTTACGCCCGCGACCCTGCAAGGCTTCATGGATTGGATTGATCCCGTAAAGATAGTCAGCCATCAGCTTGCCAGTGCGCCCTCAATTTCCGCCAGAATCTTCCCGGCAGCCTCCAGAGGATCGCTGGCAGTAGAAATAGGGCGGCCGATGACCAGTGCAGTAGCTCCCGCAGCAATAGCCTCCGCCGGAGTTGCCACCCGCTTCTGATCATCCAGAGAGGCAAAAGTCGGACGTACACCTGGGGTCACAATGGCGAAATCTGCACCGCATGCCGCTCGAATCAGTGCAGCTTCCTGTGGTGAAGCAACGACACCATCAAATCCGGCAGATTGGGTCAACCTGGCAAGCCGTACCACCATCTCCTCTACCGGTCGATCAATCCCAACCTCACGCAAGGTCTCTGCTGTTGATGAAGTCAAAATTGTTACCGCCAACAACAGAGGTCTGGAAATCTCAGCCACAGCACAATAAGTATCAACTTCTGCTACCGCTTTACGCATCATCTCTGCCCCGCCCAGGGCGTGGACATTGACGATTCCAACTCTCAACTTGCAAGCTTCAACGGCCGCCTTGGCCACGGTATTAGGGATATCGTGATACTTGAGATCAAGAAAGACACCACCGCCATAACCCTGAACCATCTTGACAACGTCCGGGCCACAACGGGTAAACAGTTGCTTACCAACTTTGAACATACCAACATTTTTATGGAGTTTTTTAACCCATTCTTCGGCCGTAGAAAAATCATCTACATCTAAGGCAAAAATTAACCGATCTTTAGCTCCTGGTATCATTCGTTTCCCCCTGTCATCTCCCGGATTTTGGTTGTGAGCTTCTGAACCCGGGCAATGAGTGGCCTGGCTTGCTCAGCATCAAGATCGCGGCGGAGCGCCATTGTTGCAGTAAAAGCAACCTCGCAGAGCGAATCGGTCAATAGTTTCTTTTTGTCACCCTCCTCCAGACCAGACAGATTTGCAACGATCCGATGGCCATCGAGAGTCCCATCACTCTGCAATTCAACATCTCGCAAGACAAACGAATAGGGCTGTGGTAAATCCCGCAGCGAATGTGCCACTTCCTGAGAAAATTGTGGGCTGATCTTAAGAGCCTGAGTAAAAATAACCTTAAAGAGGTTATTGTAAGCTGCCAGAATCTGGCCAAGGACCCCTTCGATCTCTGTGGTTGGAGTTTCTTCCATACGGATCAGCCGCTTCTCCACCAGGCCAAAGAGAATCCGCATTCCATCAAATTCACGCAACCCGATTTTTCGAAACAGATCCCGAGCGGTTTGCAGCCCGGGCTGAGCAAGATTCAGCAATCGTGCTTCAACTTGAGTTAAATCGGCAGCATCCTTGCCAGTTTCCAAAGGGAAATAGTCCAGAGAGATAAGTTTACGCATAAACAGGGATCTTTCATCCAGACGGCGCAACCCCTCCATGATGATATTTTGAGTCTTCATCGACAGCCTCAAAATCCGTTCCTGTTCAATCTGCAGCGATTGAAAGTAAAAGCTCCCCGAATGTGCAGAAAAGAGGGTATAGATAATATGCTCCACCTGGTTACGAGACGCCAGCCAGAGATCCTTTGGGGCGACAACGCCACGCTCAACCAGCAGCTTGCCGAGCGAAGTATTTTCATTCACCAATGAGCGTAATTCCTGCAGCGCATCCCGCTCAATTTTCCCCAGTGAAAACAGCACTTCTCCCAGGTCTTCACTGGGAAAAGTGCTGGTGGCAAAAACAATCTCACCCTGTTGGAAATAAAGTGCCTTTAATCCCCCTTCCAGTTCGATGGTCAGAATGCCGGTTTTACGAAACATGTTGAAATAGGAAAGGAGATCGGTAATAGCTCCCTCCTCCAACACTCCGGAAATCAGGACCGCCCCTTCCACCTCGGGTCGTCCAAGCAACAGATGTTCTGAAGAGGCAGAAATAATCGCCAGGGGTTGTCCCCCCAAGGGTCCATATATTTCTGCTGGCAACTGCAGGGTTCCACTTTTATTAATTTTAAGTTTATGCATAAGTCACAATTTATTTTTCCAGTTTGAAAGCCAAGCCCTCAGCAACCAGCTGTTGTAGTTGGGGGGTCATCTCATCAAGCAAAAACATCGACGTCACACCACTTTTTCTGATCTTCAGCTCAACATTCCCCTCTTTTAAGTTGCGGGCACCAACCGTCACTCGCAATGGAATCCCGATCAAGTCTGCATCTTTAAATTTAATTCCCGGACGCTCATCACGATCATCAAGTAAAACCTCAATATTTAAAGCCAGCAATTGCTGATACAATTTTTCCGCCGCCTCACGTACCTGGTCATCTTTGGGGTTCAACATCGTCACCATGACCTGGAAGGGGGCCAACGCCATTGGCAGGATCATGCCGTTCTCATCATGGTTCTGCTCAATCGCTGCCGCCACAGTACGACCGGCACCGATACCGTAACAACCCATAACCAGTGGTTGAGCCTTTCCTTGAGCATCCAGCACCGTAGCGTTCATAGCCTCAGAATACTTGATCCCCAGCTTGAAAATATGGCCGACCTCAATGCCACGCCAACTCTCAAACTTACCGCTTTCACAGCGTGGACAGGGGTCTCCAGCTACCGCCTGACGAAGGTCGGCAAACTGACTGATCTCGAAATCACGGAGCTGATTGGCACCGCTAAAATGGACATCGACCGCATTGCCACCAACGACAAAATCGGCCATCCCCTGCACTTCAGTATCAGCCAGGATACGAACCTTCAAACCGATTGGCCCGGCAAATCCGGCAGGTGCTCCAGTCACCCGATTAACCACATCATCTTCGGCCATCAGCACCCAATCAACATCCAGCAGGTTGGTCAACTTGATCATGTTCAACTCGTGGTCACCACGCAGCAAAACCGCCAGAACTTCATCAGCCGAAGTCTGTACGATCAGAGTTTTCACCAACTGCTGTGGACTTAACTGGAGAAATTCAGCCACCTCTTCAATACTTTTTTGTTCTGGAGTATCGACCTTCTGCAATTCCAGAGTTGCTGCCGGAGTGACCATATCGCCGTAAATAAGTTCTGCTTTTTCCACATTGGCAGCATATTCGCAGCCATTGCAGGAGACAATGCCATCTTCACCCGATTCAGCCAGAACCATAAACTCATGGGAAAAGCTTCCACCGATAGCACCGCTATCAGCCTCTACAGAGCGGAAGTTCAGTCCACAGCGATTAAAGATATTCCGATAAGCCTGATACATTTTAGCGTAGGAACTATCGGCACCGTCATCATCCAGATCAAAAGAATAGGCATCCTTCATCACAAATTCCCGACCCCGCATCAGCCCGAATCGAGGCCGGATCTCGTCACGAAACTTGGTCTGAATCTGATAGAGATTCAGCGGCAACTGGCGATAGGAACTCACCGTATTACGAATAATATCGGTGATAACCTCCTCGTGGGTCGGCCCCATACAGAAGTCGGCAGATTTACGATCTTTAAAACGGAGCAACTCTTTGCCATACTTCTCCCAGCGTCCCGATTCCTGCCACAGTTCTGCAGGGTTCGCCATCGGCATCAAACACTCAATCGCACCGGCACGGTCCATCTCTTCGCGAATAATCTGTTCCATCTTGCGCAGTGAACGCAATCCAAACGGCAGGTAGCTGTAAATTCCGGCAGCAACCTTACGGATCATCCCGGCCCGCAACATCAATTGATGGCTGATGATTTCAGCACCGGCAGGAGTTTCTTTAAGGGTCGGCAGAAAATATTGGGAGTAACGCATAGAAAAAGTTCCTGTTCATTTAATGAAGTTTAAGGTCACTTGATAAGCCTTGAAAAATAACCTGATTTTCACAGAAAAGCAAGTTCTTGACGGAAAGGAATCAATAAAGCTTTGCCAGCAGATCATCGTAAACCGTAACCATCTTCCCCCAGTCATAATGGTCAACCATTGTTTGCAATTTCTCCTGCCGCAGAGATTCGATCCCCAGACAAGCACCCTTGAGCCGCACAACCAGATCATCAAAACCACGATAGAAACATCGATCACCATCATTGGCGGTTACATGTTCAGGGTAGGCAAGTCGCTTTGGCAGCAAGGGGAAACAGTTGCAATAGATCGCCTGGACCACGCTGATACCAAAAAAATCGTGGATTGAAGTCACCGGGAGAATATCGGCTCGCCACAGCCAGCCAGCATAGTCAGAAAAGTTCTCAACGTAACCCCAGTGAACAATCCGGTCAGCCAACCTCACCCTTGCCTCGGTAAAAACCTCGGGAATTTTCTGGTACGATTCACCCAACACCGCAACTTCAAAATCAATATTCTGCTCCTGCAAAATGTAGAGAGCTTGAAAAAACTCGCGAGGATTCTTATCGTATTCCCAACGATGATTCCAGAGGATCAATGGTGGTCGATGAGCATCTCTTACAAGCGGCAGACGACAGTCTTCAAACTTCTTCAAATCAAGGCCCAGATGCAGGGTTTGACTTTTTTCAACAATTTGCTGAGCTGTTTCTACCTCATTATAATCGGGGAAAGTTTTCAGGAATTGAGGTAACGCCTGCAAAAAAGCTCGGCGATGATAATCGGAGTTAAACAGCACCTTATCGGCCGCCAAAGCTGACCCATAATTGATAAAGCTATAATGGCTGTCACGTTGCTGCTGCGGATCACTGTCGGTTGGAGACCAGGGGTAGGTCAACTGATTTTCGTGAAAATAGAGAGCCACAGGAATATCAGCTGTCTGTTTACGGGTCAAAGCGAGAAAGGTGGTCAGATCGACCATATCAGTTGCCAGCAGCAGGTCAGGGCGATAATCGGCAGCCAGGAAATCGCATGCTAAAGTGACAGCACCACCATGCATCCGCCATTTCCAGTGGCGTCCCTTTAAGCCAAGAATTGAAATTTGATGGCGGCTCCGATCTGCATACTCCTGTGCCCATGAAGCGTGCGAGCCGGCAAAAAAAGGTTCGAGTAAGACTATTTCCATAGCAGGGTTTTTATCACCGGTTTTCCGCCTGATCTGCAATCATCCGCCACGCCTCTTCAACCAGAGCATCGGCCAGATCATGCTGCGGCACAGTTCGGACCACCTCACCGTGCCGGAACAGAATCCCCTGCCCCAACCCTCCAGCGATACCCAAATCTGCCTCCCGCGCTTCACCCGGGCCATTCACCACACAGCCCATCACCGCAATTGTCAATGGTTGGGGAAGGTCGGCTAGTCGCAGTTCAACCTCTTCGGCTATTTCAATCAGTTCAATCTGGCAACGTCCACAGGTGGGGCAACTGATAAATATCGGTCCTTTTTCCCGCAAGCGTAAACTTTTGAGGATTTCCCAGCCGACTCGCACCTCTTCCACCGGATCTCCCGTCAGCGAAATTCGTAAGGTGTCACCAATCCCATCATACAATAAAGAGCCCAGACCGATAGCACTCTTGATGGTGCCACTCCAGGTGGTTCCCGCTTCAGTAATCCCGATATGGAGGGGATAGTCAACCTGCCCCGCCAATAGTCTATAGGCCTCAACTGTTCGGGCAATATCGGAGGCTTTCAGACTCACCTTGATATTTTGATAATTCAAATCCTCAAGAATCCGGATATGCCCAAGGGCACTCTCAACCATCGCTTCAGCAGTTGGATGTCCATACTTCTGTAACAGTTCTCGCTCCAACGAACCGGCATTGACTCCAATCCGGATGGGGACCTGCCGTTCAGCACAAGCCTTGACCACCTCTTTAACCTTCCAGTGAGCACCGATATTGCCAGGGTTCAAACGCAACCCATCAACCCCCTGGGCAACCGAAGCTAATGCCAGCTGATAATCAAAATGGATGTCGGCTATCAACGGGATCTGACAACCCTGTTTGATAGCACCCAGTGCCACAGCCGCATCCTCATCCGGAACGGCACAACGGATGATTTCACACCTGGCATCCTGCAATGATTCTATCTGCGCCAATGTTGCCGCAACATCACGGGTATCGGTACTACACATTGATTGAACACTGATTGGTGCATCACCACCAATAGCGAGATCGCCTAATTTAAGTTGCCGGGTTTTGTGTCGCAATGGTTTGCTCCTGAATTGGCCCTTGGAATAACAACATCTACCACAGAGTTACGGAGACATAGAAAAAATCCCCCTCAATCCCCCTTGTTCAAAGGGGGAGGAGATGAAACTCCCCTCTTTGGCAAAGAGGGGTTGGGGAAGATTCGAAGATCTCAAAAGAGTTTCTCAGTGGCTCTGTGGTGAAAACACTCCTGTGGATACAGAACCAGCGTGCCACAGTCTATCTAAGTTGCCGACACCAGGCAAGTCCAAGGAAATTTGACAGCAACATAGAACTGAGAGTAGTCTGCCTTCCCTTATTCCAAGAATTCTATAAAGTATAAAGAGAAGTAGAGATGAAAAAACCATTAAAAAAGAGACCGACAACCAAAAGACCGCAACCGGAAACCCTGAAACTGACCATTGACAGCCTCGATAATGCTGGCATCGGCCTGGCCCCGTACGAAAATAAAATTGCGTTGGTTCAGGGTGCCTTTCCGGGAGAAACGGTTATTGCCGAAGTTGAACATGTTGGTCGCACCCATATTTTTACCAACCTGCGCCGGGTGCTACGCAATTCGCCACAACGAACCACTCTCAATAGCTGCAAGGTGGAGCACGATTGCCTGGGCTGCCCCCTGATCAGTATGAAATATGCTGATCAACTGTTGTTCAAGCAACAACGGGTTGCAGAAGCACTGTTACAACAGGGGCTATTGGAAGAGGTTCAGGTTCTTCCAGTGCTTCCATCTGACCCCACTTTTGGCTACCGTGCCAGTGCGAAACTGGTCTTTTCCAGAAACCGGGAAAAGGTTCTGATCGGACTCTATAAGCGGGGTAGTCACGAAGTGATTGATTGTCCGGAATGCCCGGTTCACCACCCGTTGATCAATAAGATTGCCGCTGTGGTTCGCAACGAAGTCCAAAATCTGAATATTTCCATCTATCGTTCCCAACAACAACGCGGACTGCTGCGCCATCTGTTGATTCGCGTCAGCCCTTTCAGCGGCAAGGCTCTGGTGACATTCGTCTGTAATTTTCGTGACCTGCAACAACTGCCAAAACTGGCAAAGAGGTTGGTGCGAAAGGTGCCAGAAGTTATCGGTGTCCATCAGAATATCAACAGCTCATCGGGAAATGTGATTATGGGTGAGAAAACATTGAAATTACTGGGGTTCCCCGACCTGATCGAACGGATCGGAGATATCCGCTTACGGATCGCCCCGGAGGCTTTTTTCCAGATCAACACCGTGCAGGCGGCACGCATCTATGCCCTGGTGCGCAAATGGGCAAATCTAAGCAAACAGGATGCGGTGATTGATCTCTACTGTGGTATCGGTGGAATTGCCCTCCACCTGGCAAAAGATGCCGGACAAGTGGAGGGAATTGAATCTGTTGCCGAGGCGGTTCGAAACGCAGCAGAAAATAGTCGCTTGAATGATCTGCACAATTGCCGTTTTTATGCCGGTGATGCAGCAGAAGAGTTACAAAAACGTTCCGGGGGAAAGCCCCCCTCTCTGGTAACCCTCAACCCACCCCGTAAAGGGTGTTCCGAGGAGCTACTACAGACACTCTGCCAGCTGCGACCAAAGCAGATTATTTATGTTTCCTGCGATCCCGACAGCCTCGCCAACGATTTAAAAGTTCTGACCAGCAACGGTTACAGAATCAAACAACTGCAACCCGTCGATATGTTCCCGCAGACGGCCCATATTGAAACTGTAGTGCAGTTAGTTTTGTAGCTGGGTGGCTGTCGGACTATCCATGAAAGGCAAAGTTCAAAAACAATTTAGCCGCAGATGAACGCAGATTTTCACAGATTAAAATCACAAGCTAGAATCTTTCAATAGTTTGGTTTTATCCGTTTTTATCTGCGTTCATCTGCGGCTATTTTTTCTTTTAGGAGACCCCTAAAGCGGTGAAGGGACATCCATCACATTGAATATGCAGCGGGCTAAATCAGACAGCAACTTTTCGTTCTCACGCCCCTTCTCCATAACAATTTTACGCTCTCGACTGTGGGGGAAACCCTTGACATAATGTTCAACCATCTGACCGGTTTCCAGATATTCACACACCAGACTTTTTGACATAAAAGCGATCCCACCACCGGCAAGTATTGTCTGCCGGGTCAAACGTAAATCGTCAGAGGTGACAACAGCGGCAAAATCATTCAGGCTCTTCCCTTGCTCTTTCAGCCCCCGGGCCAACAGTTCGCGCGAACTGCACCCCCCCTCTCGAACAAACATGGAAAATTTGAATATCGCATCAATATCGATAGCGGGCTCTGTCGAAGATAATTCCAGTTTTGGAGATGTGACAAAGACCAGTTCATCCTGCGGCAATGAATAAGTCTGGAA